>JBBECS010000044.1:0-2645 GCA_040881685.1 Acidimicrobiia bacterium
CGATCGGCCTTGTAGGCAATCACCGTCGGGTGGTGTTTACGGGGACGACTGGTCAGAGTCATCGACTTCGCCTCCAGTCTCGATTTGGACACTGCGACCGCTGTGACGAGGGCGAGCAGCTCGGCATCGGTGCACTGTGAGCGTTCGGAAGCCCGAAGGACACGGCTCGACGCGTCACGGAGGCCCTCAGAGCGCCGGCCTGACGCGCATATCCTGCTCGACCAGCTCTGAAGGTCGCACGCAAAGACGGACCCGGCCGCAGCCGGGCTCCGTCGCTTGCACTGTCTGGCCGTCAGGCCAGGCGGCGGTAGATCAACTGCGTCGACACAGACGGGTCGTCGGCGTAGGCCGCACCTGCCTCCTTGTCGACGTACTTCAACCAGCTGGAGTCGGCCGCCAACGCCTGCTGGGCCGCCTCCATGGCTTGCACATTTGCATGACCACTGACCCAGCCGACCCCGCCGTAGGTCCCGGTCACATCGGCGAGGAACAACGTCGGCGTGCCCGTGATCTTCTCGGCACGCTGCGCGAGCTCGACTCCGACCTCCGACCCCCGAGCAACGTTGCCGCTCGCGCACACGGTCCGCACCGCGGTGACATACTCGATCTGACGATTCGGGTCCGGCTCGCCGTAGATCACCTGGCCCAGGTTGTCGTCGGCACCGCCGACGGTCATCGCCGCACCCTGGTCCGTGGCCGACATGAACGCATCATCGGCGTTCAACTTGTCACCCGCGGCTTCCAGCGTGGCGAGATCCGGCACGAAGGTGGACCAGCCGATCGCGCCCACTTCCGGTGAGAAGACCTGCATGTACAGCCCCACCTGGAGCCCGGTGATCTTGTTGACGTTCTCGGTCTGCGCGAGCGCCCATGCCATCGCTTCACGCGCGCGACCGGGTCCGATGCGAATCCGACGACTGAACAGGTACATGACTACCCCCTTGTCTCCCCCGGACCCACCGAGCGACACGAACGGCTCCGGTCCGGGGGCGGAACGGCCTCGTCTCGAAGCATCCCAGGCTACCGAGACTTCCGCAATGGCGCGGAACCACACCGACGCGCTCCGCTCGCCCTCGTGACGGTCCTGCCCAACCGGCCGGGATCGCGGAGCTTGTCGGGCTCGATCTATCGCCGCTTGAGGTTCGCCAACGCCTTGGATACGTGCTCGACTGTCGACTTGGGGCTCACCTTGTAGAAGACGCCAGCGACCTTTCCCTGCGGGTCGATCACGAACGCCGACCGGATGATCCCCATGTACTCCCGGCCGTAGAGCGTCTTCTTCCCCCACGCCCCCCACTGTGACGCGACCTTGTGGTCTTCGTCGGCGAGCAGCGGGAAGCCGAGGCTGTACTTCGTGTCGAACTTCTTCTGCTTCTCAGCCGCGTCCGGACTGATGCCGAGGACGGTCGCCTTCAGGCGCTTGAGGTCGGGCATCGCGTCGCTGAGCGCACACGACTGCGTCGTGCAGCCGGGCGTGTCAGCCTTCGGGTAGAAGTACACGACGACGTTCTTGCCCTTGAAGTCGGACAACTTCACTTTCTTGCCGCGCTGATCCGTCAGCGTGAACGCCGGTGCGCGCGCTCCAACTTTCAGCTTGGGCACGGTTGGACCCCTTTCCCGACTCGCTCGAAATTGACCCCTAGCATGCCGCACGTGCGCCGACGGATGCTCGTTCGGATCGACGCGCCAACCGACGCGGTGCGCGACGCCGCGAGAGAAGCGCTCGGCGTCGCACCAGGTGCCGACGGCGTGCTGACCGGCCCGCTGTTCGACCACGACAGCCCCGGCTCGACACTTCAGGTGCACATCGAAGGCGATCCGAGCCAGAGCACCGTTCGGCTCGACGGTGGCTCGAGCATCTCGGTGCCGTACTTCGGATGGTTCATCCGTCTCGTGGTGTGGTTGGTGGCGCGGCGCGTGCTCGATGATGCCGCCACGCGCCTTCGCGCCGCGGTCGCGGGCGACCCTGTACCCCCACCACGTCACCACCGCACGCTGATCCCCGCGTCCTTCACGGCCGACCAAGCCGCGCGCCTCGCGGTGCTCACCGCCGTGGCCGCTGTCGCCAGCTTCGGGAGCGCGCTCTTCACGCAGAACGGTGACGCAGTCACTCGGTCGTTCAATCGTGGCGACGAGGCGCTCGGTGACGCGCTGGCGTTCGCCCGCATCGGTGTGCTGCTCACGCTGGTGGCGGCGTCCATGGCTGACCGGTTCGGTCGTCGCCGGATGATTCTCATCGGGCTCGGGGGGATGTGCGCGGCGAACGCGCTGGCGGCTGCGGCGCCGAGCTTCGAGGTCTTCACGGCTTCGCAGGTGCTCACTCGAGCGTTTGCCAACGCGACCTTTGCGATCACGGCCATGGCCGTGGTCGAAGACGCGCCCGAGGGGGCTCGTGCCTTCTCGTTCTCGATGTTCGGGATGGGCTTGGGCCTCGGCTTCGGCGCGACGGTGTTCCTCCTCCCGATCAACGACCTGAGCGACGACACCTGGCGGGTCGCCTTCGCGTTGAGCGCGCTCACGGCGCTGCTCCTGCCAGGCATCGTCCGACGCCTGCGCGAGACCATCCGATATGAGCGTCTCGAGACCATGACGAGGTCGAGGGCGAGCGCGAGGGCCCGGCTCCTCGAGCCGTTCGACCGTCGATA
>JBBECS010000044.1:2745-53518 GCA_040881685.1 Acidimicrobiia bacterium
CGAGGTCGAGGGCGAGCGCGAGGGCCCGGCTCCTCGAGCCGTTCGACCGTCGATACGGCGGACGGTTCATCGTCCTGGGGCTGGTCGGCTTCCTGGTCAACCTGTTCAGCGCGCCCTCTTCGCAACTCACGAACCGCTACCTCACACACACGCACGACTTCTCCAACTCGCAGATCGCGCTGTTGCGCGGGGTCACAGCCGGCGTTCCGGGCGTGATCGGTGTCGTCGTCGCCGGACGTCTAGCGGAGTCGCGCGGCCGACGCCTCGTGATCATCGGGGGCCTTCTCGTCGCCACATTGTTCCAAGTCACGTTCTTCCTCGGCAGCGGCGCGCTGTTGTGGATCATGCCGACCGTCTCCATCGTCGCGGCGGCTTGCGCCGGTATCAGCCTCGGCACGACGAACAACGAGCTCTTCCCTACTGAAGCCCGAGGCACGTCCAACGGGTTCTTGCTCGTATGCGGCGTGGCCGGCGCCGCGCTCGGGCTTCTGCTCGCACCGCGGCTCAAGGACGTGGCCGGCGGGCTCGGACCCGCGATCGCGATGCTCGGCGTGGCACCTCTCGTTGCCGCCTTCTTCCTCGTCCCCCGCCTCCCGGAGACCCGCGCTCGTAGGCTCGATGAGATCAGCCCTTCGGAGGTGTGATCGAGATGAGCGATGCGCTGAGCGCCTTCACCGAGTCGACGTTCACTCACGAGGGCCTCGACCGGCAGGTGTTTCGAGCCGGAGGCGGTCCCGCGGTGATCGTCATCCACGAAGTTCCCGGGATCACGCCAGCAGTTGCGGCCTTCGCGCAACGCCTGGTCGACCGCGGCTTCTCGGTGCGGATGCCTTCGTTGTTCGGTACGCCGGGACAGAAGATGTCCGCTGGCTACGTGATCCGGTCCCTCACCCGGGCGTGCGTCGCGAGCGAGTTCGCCGCGTTGGCCCTCGACCGAACCAGCCCCATCATCGGCTGGCTGCGCGCACTCGCCGCGGAGGCCCACGCCGAGTGCGGCGGCCCTGGGGTAGGTGCGGTCGGCATGTGCTTCACCGGCGGGTTCGCGCTCGGGATGATGGTGGACGAACGGATGCTGGCGCCGGTGCTGAGCCAACCGTCGGCGCCGTTCCCGATCGGCAAGAAGCGCAAGGCCGCGCTCGGCGTCAGCGATGATGACCTCGAGAAGGTCAAGCGGCGCGGCGCGCAGGGTGCGTGCGTCCTCGGGTTGCGCTTCACCAAGGATCTCGCGGTTCCCGCCGAGCGCTTCGAGACCCTCCACCGGGAGCTCGGCGACGCCTTCATCGCGGTGGAGATCGACTCGTCACGCGGGAACCCGAACGGGATCTCACGCTTTGCCCATTCCGTGCTAACCGAGCACCTCGTCGACACGCCGGGTCACCCGACCCGAGCCGCGCTCGACCGGGTGCTCGCCTTCCTCGAAGAGCGTCTGCGCGCCTAGCCCCGTCAGTCGGAGAGCTGTGCCTCGCACACGGTCGCGCCGGCAGGGGTGACGAGCGCCACCGTCGGGTGGCCGCTAGCGGGGATCGACACTCGACCGTTCCACTGCCCGCGACCGTCCACGATCGTGATCGTCCCGAGGTTCTCGCCGGTGTCGGAACCAGCGATGCGCAAGCGCAGCGTGTATCCACCGTCGGGAACCGCGTAGTCGACGCTCACGGCAAGGGCAGCAGGCGTGCCGGCCGAAACGGTGAGCCGTCCTACTGGGGTTCCGCCGGCGCCGATCATCGAGACCGTGCGCAGCTCAGGTGCAGCGACCGAGCGCTCGTCGTCTGCATCGATGACCCTGACCACGGCGATGCTGGTGATCGTGGCTGCGGCGATAGCCGCGGCCACCGCCGTAAGCGTGCGGCGCGTGATGCGTCGGCGCTCGCCGCGAAAGGCGCGGAGCACGCGCCGGTCGAACCCGGGCGGCGCGTCGACCTGCGGTGCGAGCTGCGGCAAGAGGTCGGCAATCTCGTTGTGCTCGGCGACGACCGCCTGGCAGTTGGCGCAGTCGACGAGATGGTGCAGGAGCTCGGCACGCTCCGCACCGTCCAGGATGCCGAGCGCGAGCTCGGGTGCACGCTCACGGGCCGTCGCGCAGCTGATCATCGGCCCGTCTTCATTCGGCACGTTCCTGCGTGACAAGCACGGACCGCAATCGCAACATCGCGGTGCGGATGCGGGTCTTCGCGGTGCCGAGCGGGATGCCTTCCGATTCCGCTACCTCGCGCGCACTGAAGCCGGCGATGCCCGCGAGCACGATGGCGCGCCGCTGGTCGTCGGGCAGCGTCGTGAGTGCTTGACGTAGCCGGTCGCCGTCCTCGTGCATCGCGGCGAGCTCGGGAGGTCCGGCGGCGCCGTCGCGCACGGGGAGCTCGACCAGTGCGTCCGGGTCCATCGGCGCTGGGCGCCGGACCCGCATCACGTCGATTGCCAGGTTCCTCGTGATCGCCAGCAGCCAGGTCGCGACGCTCCCCCGTCTCGGGTCGTAGGCGGCGCCGTGGCGCCACGCCCGCACGAGCGCTTCTTGGGCGACGTCCTCGGCCGTGCGGGGGTCGCCCACGATCGTGATCGCCAGACCGAACACGCGCCGTTGGAACCGGGCGACGAACGCCGCCGCGGCCCCGGTATCGCCGGCCACCATCCCGGCCAGCAAGGCATCGTCGGCAACGGACCACATGACGGAATACGGCCGAGCGGCGCCAGCGGATTGACATGCCCGGCCTCCGGGAACTTACCCCGGCAGAGGCAATCCGTTCGTCGCCCAGACCCGTAGTCCCCTCGAGACCCAAGGAGGACCGCCATGCGCAAGGCGCTCGTGATCTTCGTCGCCCTCGCCGCGGCTGCGAGCATCGCCCTGCCGGCGGCTGCGTGGGGGCCCACGAAGAAGAAGCCGGTCAAGCTCGAGGGCAAGGTGAACAACAAGGGAACGGAGAAGGTCAAGGACGGCGCGATCGAGATCAGCGCCGACGACTACTTCTTCGACGCCACGTTCATCAAGGGTGTCAAGGGCGAGACGGTGTCCGTCACCGTCACGAACGACGGCGCCGAGCAACACACGTTCACCATCGATAGCCAGGACATCGACGAGACGATCACCCAGGACGACTCGATCACGGTGGACGTCAAGATTCCGGCCAACGGCAAGCCCGTGCCCGGGTACTGCAACATTCACATCGGTGAGGGAATGAAGTTCGCGTTCTTCTCGAGATCCGGGAGCAAGGTCAGCTCCGAAGACAAGCCGGACACGAACCCGCCCACGGGAGGGTACGGGTACTAGCCAGGCGTACTGAGAACCGAATCTCCAACCCCCCCGCATGCGGTGGGCGGCCTCCTGGCCGCCCACCGTTGCGCGCCTACTGCTTTCGACGCAGACCGTGACCGAAGAAGCCGCCCTTGGGTCGGGCGTGCGCGTGGTAGTGGTCCGGGATGTTGCGCATGTTGTCATCGACGTAGTGCTCGAACTCGAAGTGCGTCCCGACGACCTCAGCCAGCCGGGTGTGCATGTAGTCGAGGGCGTCGGGTGACGGTTCGGTGTGGTGCACCCGCCACACCACCATGGGCACGGCGCAGATCTCGCACTCCGCGATCCAGCACACGTCATCCTCGTGGAACCACTCGGTGATGCGAGCGGCCTCGCACAGGTCGCACTCGTCAGAGGGTGGGAACGACGGTTCGGTCATTCGTCCAGTGCCTTGCGCAGCTCGCCGATGAACGCGCCCGCGCCCTCCGGGCCGTCACCGTCCAACAACCGCTTGATGAGGGCGCTGCCGACGATCACACCATCGGCCGCCGCGGCTCCCTCCACCGCTTGCGGCCCGGTCGAGATGCCGATGCCGAGAAGGCTCGGGCGGTCGGTCATGGCCTTGAGCCTCCGGCCCATGTCGGTTGCGTTCACCGCGAGACTGTCGCGCTCGCCGGTCACGCCGAGCAGCGACACCCCGTAGACGAACCCTCGAGAACGTTCGCAGATCCGGGCGAGGCGATCGTCGGGAGTGGTCGGCGCCGCGAGGAGCACGGTCTCGATGCCGGCGGCGTCGGCTGCGTCGCCCCACCCATCGAGCTCGTCGAGAGGGAGGTCCGGGACGATCGCGCCGTCGATGCCGGCGTCGGCGAGAGATGCCGCGAATCGTTCGTGCCCGGTGTGGTGCACCGGGTTGTAATACGTCATGACGGCCAGCGGAGCATCGACGTCGAGCTTCGCAGCCTCGGCGACGATCGTGGCCGGAGTCGCACCCGCGTCGAGTGCGCGCTGCGACGCCTCCTGGATCGTCGGACCGTCCATCACCGGGTCCGAGAACGGGATGCCGATCTCGACGGCGTCCGCGCCGGCGTCGACCACGGCCCGCACGACGTCCAGCCAATCCGGCCCGAGCCCGCCGGTCACGTAGGGAACAAGCAGCTTGGCGCCCGCGTCGCGACGCGCGCGCAGGTGTGCTTCGAGTCTCAACCGAGTTCCGTTCCGAGGCGCTCGGCGACCTGCGCGGCGTCCTTGTCGCCGCGTCCCGAGAGGGTCACGAGCACGGTCGAGCCCGATGGCACCTCGTGCCCCGCCTCACGGGCGAGCCAACCGATCGCGTGGGCGGGCTCGAGCGCTGGCACGATGCCTTCGGTGGCCGAGAGCACCTGGAACCCTCCGAGCGCCTCGTCGTCGGTCGCCGAGTGGTACTCGGCGCGACCCTCCGAAGCGAGCGCGGCGTGCTCAGGACCGACGCCCGGGTAGTCGAGCCCGGCGCTGATCGAGTGCGCCTCGAGGATCTGGCCTTCCTCGCTCTGGAGGAACAACGAACGCGCGCCATGGAGAACACCGGGCACCCCGCGCGTGATCGACGCGCCGTGCTGCCCGCTCTCGAGACCCAGGCCCGCCGCCTCGATGCCGATGAGGCGCGCGCTCGTGTCCAGGAAGCCCGCGAATGTGCCGATCGCGTTCGAGCCGCCTCCGACGCAGGCCACGACCACATCGGGATCGTGACCGCCCAGGATCGTTCGACACTGTTCGCGCGCTTCGTCACCGACGATGCGCTGGAACTCGCGAACCATCCACGGGTAGGGATGGGGCCCGACGACCGAGCCGATGCAGTAGTGCGTGTCCTCGACGGTCCCCACCCAGTCGCGCAGCGCGTCGTTGATCGCATCCTTGAGCGTGGCACTCCCCGACTCCACGGGCACGACCTCGGCACCGAGGAGCCTCATCCGCCAGACGTTGAGTGCCTGCCGTTCGACATCGACAGCACCCATGAAGACGGTGCAGTCCAGCCCGAACAACGCGGCAGCGGTCGCGGTCGCAACACCGTGCTGACCGGCGCCGGTCTCGGCGATCAACCGATGCTTCCCCATGCGCTGGGTGAGTAGCGCTTGGCCGAGCACGTTGTTGATCTTGTGCGAGCCGGTGTGCGTCAGGTCCTCACGTTTGAGGAGCACGCGCACACCGAGGCGCTCCGACAACCGGCGACACTCGGTCACGGGCGTCGGCCGGCCCGCGTAGTTCGTAAGCAGGTGCGCGAGCTCGTCGCGGAACTCCGTGGACGCCCACGCGACCCGGAAGGCCTCTTCGAGCTGTTCCAACGCCGGGACGAGCGATTCAGGAACGAACCGACCGCCGAACTCGCCGAAGCGGCCGAGTCCGGTCGGTACCGGCCCCGAACCCTCGAGCCGTACCGGCGCTCCGCGCGCGATCCCCATCACACTCCTCAGTTGGCGTCTCTCACGACAAGGTCACACCACACCCTGCCGAACGACCAAATCGTTTCGGTTACGCCGGTCGCTCGTCCACCTGCCAGTCGTAGGGTCCGAAGGATCCGTCGTCGGGATCCCAACCATCGACGGCGAGCTCGTCGGCGGTGGCGCGCACAGCTTCGATGAACCGGCGCATCCGAGCCGCGTCCTTACGACCGGAGCCAGGTGAGGTCTCGACGCCGGTCGACACGTCGACGCCCCACGGCCGCACGCGCCGGATCGCGTCGGCCACGTTGTCGGGCGTCAAGCCCCCCGCGAGCAGCAGCCGCGCGCCGGGAGGCACGCCCTCGGCCAGCGACCAGTCGAACACGCGCCCAGAGCCTGGTTCCGGGGCATCGACGAGGACGATCTGTGCGCCGCCATCGGCCACCGAGGCGATCCCGGGGTCACCCGCAGCGAAGCCCTGGATCACGAGCGGGACGCGCTCACGAACCCAGCGCACCTCGGATGCAGGCTCGCGCCCGTGCAGCTGGGCGCCGCCGAGCCCAAGGCTGTTCACCACATCGACGACCCGCTCGGGCCGCTCGTCGCGGAACACGCCGATCGTGGTGATCGTCGCGGGCAGGCGCCGCAGGATCGGAGCCACATCGGCCGGCGAGACGAGGCGTGGGCTCCCGGGCGCGAACATAAAGCCGAGCGCGTCAGCATCGAGCGCGACGGCGAGCAGCGCGTCCTCTTCGTTCGCGATGCCGCAGATCTTCACGAACACACGTACGACGGTACCGGACGCCCGCTACGGGGCTTGACCATTACGCTCTCGGCGCTCATGGGACCGGCGACGCAGCAGAAGACGACGACAGCCAAGCTGCCGAGCGCCGCTGCGTGGCTCGTGCGCTACCGGCTCCCGATCGTTGGCGCGTATCTCGCGGCCTCCATCGTGGTGGCGATCGCCTTCTCGGTTCCCGAGCGCCAGTACATGTGGTTCTGGCTCGCGGTCGCCATCGTTCTTGCCGGCGCGTACAACCCGCATCCGATCGCAAAGGTGATCATCGACTGGCTGCCGGTGCTGGTGATCCTCGCGGGCTATGACTTCGTTCGCAGCTTCGCCGGAGAGCTCGTGCCCCGCGCGGTGATTGAACCACAGTTGCGCTTCGACGAGATCGTGTTCGGCGGCACCGCACCGACCGTGCTGCTCCAAGACTGGTTCGACGTCCGCAAACGGCCGCACCCGTGGGACTACGCGGTGTTCTGCGTCTACCTGTCGCACTTCGTCATGACGCCGTGCTTCGCCCTCTACCTCTACTTGCGCGACCGCCCGCGTTTTCGCCGCTTCGCGATGGTGATCCTGGCGGTGTCGCTCGCCGGCTTCGTCACCTACTTCATCCTGCCAGCCGCACCACCGTGGTACGCGAGCGAGAAGGGCGACCTCGAGCCGACCATCCGGGTCGTGCAGCGGGTCTGGGAGGCGCTCGGGGTATCCGGCGCCGCAGATGCGTTCGCCGGTCGCAACACCAACGTGGCCAACCCGGTGGCGGCACTCCCCTCCCTCCACGCGGCCTGGCCGTTCTTGATGCTGCTCTTCGTATGGCGGCGAGCACCGCGCGGGCGCTGGCTCGCGCTCGCATACAACGCTGCGATGATCTTCATGCTCGTATACGGGGCCGAGCACTACGTGAGCGACGTCCTGCTCGGGTGGCTCTACGCCGTGGTGATCTTCGTCATCGTCAGCCGGCTGCTCGACCGGCCGTCGAACGCGGTCACGACGCCGAGCTAGCCACCTCGCCGAGCAGCACCTCGTACGCATCCACCATCCGATCGGCGGAGAAGTGCTCGACAACGTGCTCGCGGCACGCGTTCGGATCACAGCGGTCGACGGCGTGGACGGCTTCGACGAGATCATCGATCGACTCGCGCAGATATCCCGTGACACCGTCCACCACGACCTCGACCGCGGCACCGGCCGGGCACGTGACGACGGGCGTGCCGCAGGCCATGGCCTCGACCATCACCAGACCGAAGGGTTCTGGCCAGTCGATCGGGAACACCATCGCCTTGGCGCGTGACAACAGGTCGACCTTGACCTCGTGCGGCACCGCTTCGTACACCTCGACCTCGTCGGTGAGGAGCGGCACGACGATCTCGTCCCAGTAGGAGCGCTCGAACGGCTCGGCCTTCTTGACGATCATGGCCAGCGGCAGTCCGGCCCGGCGCGCCACCTCGATGGCGCGGGTCGTCCCCTTGTCCGGGTTGGCTCTCCCCACGTAGACGAGGAACTCGTCCTTGGCTTCGCGGAGCGGATAGGCGTCGAGATCGATCCCGTTGTGCACCGTCGCCGCATACCGCAACGCCGTGTTGTCGCGCCGCTGCGCGTTGCTGATCGCTACCAGGTGCACCCGCTGGTCGATCAGCGAGTAGTAGCGGCGGGTCGGCTCCGTCCACGGTCCGTGCAGCGTGTGCACGACCGGTGGGCGGCCGCCGAGCACCGCGGCTAGCGAGGGGCCCACGATCCCGGAATGGTCGTGCACCACGTCGAACCGGCCGACGTCGAGGTACGACGAGAGCGCATGGAACGCGTCGAACCACATGTTGCCGAGGAGGGACGGATCAGGAGGATCGTCCAGCGGGCTCACGAGCTCCGCCTTGGTGTTCGAGCCCCCGGAGGCGAACAGCGTCACCTCGTGGCCGCGGGCCTCCAGCCCGTCGGCCAGCAGCGAGACGACGAGCTCGATGCCGCCGTAATGGCGAGGAGGGACGGTGAACCACGGCGGAGCGATCTCGGCGATGCGCACCCGGTCATCGTCTCACGCTCAGACGGGGTTGGTGGCACCGGAAGCACCCGTGCGCTTGTCACAATGGGCCCGTGGCTCGCATGTGGACCTCCGGTGCGACGTCACCTCTCGACTCCGCGGCGGTGACGCTGGTCGAGGGTTCGGCGTTCTGCATCTCGTTGCCGTCGGGCGACATGATGACGAGCCATCCTCACGGCCTGTTCTTCCGCGACACTCGGTTCCTCGCGGAGCTGAGCCTCAAGATCAACGGCGAATGGCCCGAGCCGCTCGCGGCGCACCTGGTCGATCCCTTCAGCGCAACCTTCGTGGTGCAGGCCTCACCGGAGCACGGGCGCGCCGACTCGAGCCTCGTCGTCACGCGCCAACGCTTCATCGGACGCGGCATGCGTGAGGACGTGGTCATCCGCAACTACGGAGCCGAATCCGCCTTCTGCCATCTCGAGTTCGAGATCGGCTGTGACTTCGCAGATCTCTTCGAGGTCAAGGAAGGCCGCGTCAAGAAGGTGGGTGACCTCCAAGTCGAGCACCACGAGAGCCGCATCACCCACACGTACACGCGGGGTGCCTTCCGCCGCGCCGTACACCTCGACTTCTCACAGCCGCCACGCATCGTGGGGTCGGCGACCGCGAGCTACGAGATCATCGTGCCGCCGGGCGACGACTGGTCGGTGTGCCTTCAGGTCACCCCGGTGATCGATGACGTCGAGGTGACGCCGCGCCATCAGTGTGGCCACCCGGTCGAGCGTGCCGCCCCCAGCACGCGACTCGAGGCGTGGCGGCACAACCTGCCGACCCTCACTACCGACCACATCGAGCTCGCACGGCTCTACGACCGCTCGGCCGAAGATCTCGCCGCGCTGCGGCTCTTCGATCCCGAGCACCCTGACCGCACGGTCGTCGCCGCCGGTGCGCCGTGGTTCATGACGGTGTTCGGGCGCGACTCGCTGCTGACGTCGTGGATGTCGATGCTCGTGGATCCCGACCTCGCGCTCGGAACGCTCCAGACCCTTGCCCGCTACCAGGGCGAGAACGTCAACCCGCTCACCGAAGAGGAACCGGGTCGGATCCTCCACGAGATGCGGTTCGGTGAGAGCGCGCGACTGTCGCTCGGCGGGGGCAACGTCTACTACGGCAGCGTCGACGCCACACCGTTGTTCGTGATGGTGCTCGGTGAGCTGCAGCGCTGGGGGACGCGCGCCGAGGACGTCGACGCGTTGCTCCCCTTCGCCGACCGCGCCCTGACGTGGATCGACGAGTTCGGCGACCGTGACGGCGACGGCTACGTCGAGTACATGCGCACGTCCGATCGAGGGCTCAGGAACCAGGGTTGGAAGGACTCGTGGGACTCCACGACCTTCCTGGACGGACGGCTCGCCGAGCCTCCGATCGCGCTCTGTGAGGTGCAGGGTTACGTCTATGCCGCGCTGCTCGCGCGCTCGCACTTCGCCACGGAGCATGGTGACGACGCCATGGCGCGGCGACTGCGCGAGCGCGCCGATGATCTCAAGGTCCGCTTCAACCGAGACTTCTGGCTCGATGACCTCGGGCGCTTCGCGATGGGCCTCGACCGTGACAAGCGGCCGATCGACACGCTGACGTCGAACATGGGCCATTGCCTGTGGACCGGCATCGTCGACGATGAGAAGGCTCCGCTCGTCGGCAAGCAGCTGCTCGGTGACGACATGTTCTCGGGTTGGGGGATACGCACGCTCGCCACCGGCACGCCTCGCTTCAATCCCGTCAGCTACCACAACGGCAGCGTGTGGCCGCACGACAACGCGATCTGCGCCGCGGGGCTCATGCGGTACGGCCTCATCGAAGAGGCGCACCGCGTGATGGAGGGCATCGTCGGTGCCGCCGGCGAGTTCGGTCATCGTCTCCCCGAGCTATTCGCAGGCTTCTCGCGTTCCGACTACTCGTTCCCGGTCGCGTACCCCACATCGTGCTCACCGCAGGCGTGGGCCGCCGCGTCGCCCCTGCTCATGCTGCGCACGCTCCTGCGCTTCGAGCCTGACGTGCGCAGCAAGCGTCTCAATCTCGCGCCGGCGCTCCCCGATTGGATCGGGAGCTTCCGCCTCGACGGTGTCGACCTCATGGGTGGGCAGCTCATGATCGAAGCCGCGGACGACCGCCTGGTCGCATTCGAGGGCCCGCCCGGCCTCGAGCTGCTCGACGAGCCACGCGCGAGCTGACGCGCTCGCTGCTCTTCTCAGCCGCGCGCGGTCGTTGGTACGGCAGCCAGATCGCGCACGAGTGTGGCCGGGTCGACGGCGCGCACCAACGCCTCACCAACGAGCACGGCGTCGAAGCCCGCCGCAGCCATGTGTCGAGCATCATCGACACTTCGGATCGCGCTCTCTGCGACCGCGACCACTTCAGGCGGAACACGGGCCACCAGCCGTTCGGCCACGCCGAGATCCTCCGAGAACGTCTCGAGGTCGCGCGCGTTGACACCGACGCAGCTGGCGCCGATGCCGAGCGCGCGGTCGAGCTCGGCTTCGTCGTGCGCCTCGACGACCGCGTCGAGACCGAGCTCGAGTGCGAGCCCGTGCAGGTCGCGCAGCATCCCGTCGTCGGGGACGGCAGCAACGATCAGCAGGATCGCATCGGCCCCGATCCCCCGCGTCTCGTACACCTGGTCGGGGTCGATCGTGAAGTCCTTGCGGAGCACGGGCGTGGCCGATGCCGCCGCGCGGGCGTCTTGCAGGTCACGGACGGAGCCGCCGAAGAACGGGCCGTCGGTGAGCACCGAGATGCACGCGGCGCCGCCGGTCGCGTAGGCGGCCGCGGTTCGAGCGGCGTCGAGGTTGGGCGCGAGCTCACCCTTCGAGGGCGAGCGACGCTTGATCTCGGCGATCACACCCAGCGTGCCGGCGACTCGGGCCTGCTCTCGCAAGCGCGTCTCGAAGCCGCGGGTCGGGCCGGATTCGAGCGCGCCGCGACGGATCGCCTCTCGGGTCTCCGGCTGGTGGAGCACCGTCACCTCGTCGCGTTTGTTCGCGAGGATCTCGTCGAGCGCACTCATCGGAACGCGAGTGTGGCAGGAAAGGGGATCAGACCCGGCACGACATCGTGCCAGGATGCGCGGTGGACCGAAGGCGACTGTCGATCGGGCTGCTGCTCAATGTGTCGGTCATCGCCTTCGAGGCCCTTTCGGTTGCCACCATCGCGCCGCGAGTGGCGCGCGATCTCGGTGGGTTGGAGCTCTACGGGTGGACGTTTGCCGCGTTCATGCTGGCGAACCTCGTGAGCGTCGTCGTTGCCGGGCACGCGTCGGACCGGCACGGCCCGGCAGCGCCGTACTCGATCGGCCTCGCGCTGTTCATGGCCGGCTTGCTCCTGTGCGGCCTCGCTCCCACCATGCCCGTGCTCGTCGCGGGGCGCGCGCTCCAGGGCCTCGGCGCGGGAGCGATGGTCGCAACCGCCTACGTTGCGATCGGGCGCGCCTACGACGAGCACGAGCGGCCGCGACAGTTCGCGCTCCTGTCCACCGCATGGGTGGTCCCGGGTCTCGCGGCGCCGGCGCTCGCGGGCGTGATCGCCGAAGAAGCAGGCTGGCGGTTCGTGTTCTTGGGCCTCGCCGTTCTTCCGGTGATCGCGGCATCGCTCTGTCTGCCGGTGATGCGCACGCTGGGCACGGGGACGCGCCTGACCGAGGGGGTGCTGCCGGTGGGCGCCGCCGTTCGCCTTGCCGCCGGTGCGGGACTGCTGGTCGCCGGGTTGGGAGCCGACGCGCTCGTCGTGGGTGCGCCGCTCGTGGTGCTCGGGGTCGCGCTCGGTGTACCCGCTTTTCGCAAGCTCACGCCCGCCGGCACGCTGCGCGCTCGACCGGGTATGCCAGCTGCGGTCGCGACACGCGGGCTGGAGACCTTTGCGTTCTTCGGCGCCGACGCGTTCCTCGCGCTCACGTTGGCGAACGTGCGTGGTCTCTCGGCGGTTGGTGTGGGTCTCGTGCTCACGCCGGCCACGCTCACGTGGACCTGCGGCTCCTGGCTGCAGGCTCACCGCTCCGGTCGGTGGACCCGACGCTCGATGGCCTCGGCCGGCATCGCGCTGGTCGCAGTGGGGATCGCGCTCTCGGCGACCGCGTTGATGCGCGCCGTTCCCGTCTGGGTCGCGGGCGTGGCGTGGGGCATCGGCGGCTTCGGGATGGGTCTGTCGTACAGCACAGCCTCGACCACCGTGTTGTCCGAGGCCGACGCGAGCAGCCAGGGCGCGGCCACCTCGGCACTCCAGCTGAGCGACGGGCTCGGTCAGGCGCTCGGAACCGGTCTCGGCGGAGCGATCGTGGCCGTGGCTGTCGCCGGCGCGAGCGGACGCCGTGACGCGCTCATCGTCGTGTTCGGATTGATGTTCGCAGTTGCGTTGCTCGGCATCGTCACGTCGCGCCGCTTCCCGCAGGACCCCGCGGGACTCGGGGTGACGGCCGTACGATCCGCCCCATGACACCAATCGAGTTCCCCGACGGCTTCCTCTGGGGCACCGCCACCGCCGCGCACCAGGTGGAAGGCAGCAACTGGAACAACGACTGGTGGGCGTGGGAGCACGCGCCAAACACGGTCTGCGAAGACCCGTCAGGCGACGCGTGCGACCACTATCACCGCTACCCAGACGACCTCGACATCCTCGTGGAGCTGGGATTTGGTGCGTACCGCTTCTCGCTCGAGTGGTCACGCATCGAACCAGAGGAAGGTGAGTGGTCGCGTTCGCAGCTCGACCACTACTCACGGATGCTCGACGCTTGTCACGAGCGCGGGCTGAAACCCGTGGTGACGTTCCATCACTTCACCACGCCGCGATGGGCCGCAGTCGACGGTGGTTGGGCCAACCCCGTCACGGCAGAGCGGTTCGCCCGCTTCTGCGAGCACGCTGCTGACGCGCTGGGCGACCGCATCTCCATGGCATGCACGATCAACGAACCGAACATCGTTCCGCTCATGGGGTGGCTGATGGGCGCCTTCCCGCCGGGTCTTACGCAGGACCTCGACAGGTACGCGCGGGCCACCGAGACACTCATCGCCGCGCACGGCCGCGCGTTCGAGGCGCTCAAGGCCAGCCGGGGCGACTTCCCCGTGGGCCTCACGCTCTCGATGAGCGACTGGGCCGCCGAGCCGGGCGTCGAAGCCGACATGCAGCAATACCGCGCCCATCACGAGGACGTGTACCTCGAATCGTGTCGCGGCGACGACTTCTTCGGAGTGCAGGCGTACTCACGGACCCGCGTGAACGCCAAGGGCGTGACCGGACCGGAACCCGGTGTCGAGGTGCTCCCGATGGGCTACGAGTACTGGCCCGCGGCTGCCGAAGCCGCGATCCGCCATGCCGTCGAGGTCACGGGCGTGCCCGTGTACGTCACCGAGAACGGCATCGGCACCGATGACGACGAGCAGCGGGTCCGCTATCTGCGCGATTCACTCACGGGCGTGGCTCGGACCATCGCCGACGGCTTGGACGTGCGCGGCTTCTTCCACTGGTCGCTCCTCGACAACTTCGAGTGGGCCTTCGGCTACCGGATGCGATTCGGGATCGTGGGCGTCGATCGCCAGACCCAGGAACGTGCCATCAAGCCCAGCGCGCGCTGGTTGAGTGAAGTGGTGAAGACGAACCGCCTCAGCTGAGCTTCACATCCGGCTCACACTCTCCTGATCTTCTGGGATCCAAGATCCGCAGGACGAAAGCGGATCAGAATGGTTGAGATGCAACGAGGGACCATCGTCGTCGTCGACGACGAGGCGAACATCGCCGACCTCGTCGGCATGTATCTCGAGCGCGAGGGCTTCCGGGTGCTGAAGGCGGCGACGGGTGAAGCGGGGCTGGACGCCTGGCGAACACACAGGCCACGCCTCGTGGTGCTCGACGTCGGGCTCCCCGACATCGACGGCCTCGAGATCTGCAAGCGGATCCGCCAGTCGTCGCAGGTCCCCGTCATCTTCCTCACGGCCCGAGCCGACGAAGTCGACCGCGTCCTCGGTCTCGAGTTGGGTGCCGACGACTACCTCACGAAGCCCTTCTCGGCGGCCGAGCTGGTGGCACGGGTCAAGGCCGTCTTGCGACGCGTGGACGGCGCGCCGGCAGCCGAAGTGGTCCAGGCGGGACGCGTCACCATCGACACGGGGCGTCGCGAGGTCCGTGTCGATGACGCCGCCGTCGAATTCACGACCAAGGAGTTCGATCTCCTGCGCTTCCTGGCCGAGCGACCAGGTCTCGCGTTGTCACGCCAGCAGATCCTCGATGGCGTCTGGGGTCATGACTGGTTCGGGGACGCGCGCACGGTTGACGTGCACATCGCGCAGGTACGCAAGAAGCTGGGCGACGCGGTCGACATCACCACGGTGAGGAGCGTCGGCTACCGGTTGGAGTCGGGGTCGCATTCGTCGTGAGGAGACCGGCGCGCCGCTTGCGCACTCGGCGGCTGGTGGGTTGGGTGGCGATCGCGTTCGGCGTTGTGGCGGTGGCCGCGCTCGGCGCGGCCGGCCTTGCCCGCGACACGTCGGCCAGTGATGCCATCGCCGATCTCGAGCGACAGGCTCCCACCGTCGCCCGCCAGCTCAGCACGCTCGGGCGAGAAGCTGCACAGGCGCCCGAGGGTGGTCCCGCCGGCCGAAGGCTGTGCCTCTTGATCGCCGGGCTCCTGCGTGCGACCGGGGGCAGCGTGGTGACGGTGGACGAGGTCGGTGACGTGCGCGAGGAGTTCGGCGGTGTGCTCCCCTGCTCCACGTCCGGCCCCCAGCTCGTCGAGCTGCCCCGCAACCTCGCAGTCGAGGATCTCGACACGACGATCCTCGCCCACGGGCGACGCCAGTCCGGCGTCGAGGACGACACCGCGTTCGTCGCGCAGCCGATCACGGCGATCAACGGGCTGACCCCCGTCGTCGTGCTCACCCAAGCCGTGGAGAACCGTCCGCTCGGCGACGCGGGCCCCTACCTCTTCTTCACCAGCCTGTTCGCGTTGATCGTGGCCACCGCGGTGTCGGCGTTCCTCGCGCGCCGACTGACACGGCCGATCGCGGCGATGCAAGCGACCGCAGGCCGGATCGCCGATGGCGACCTCTCGGCGCGCGTCGACGCGACCTCGATGCCGAACGACGAGCTCGGCAGCTTGGCGCGCAGCATCGACACGATGGCCGACGAGCTCGAGACCGCCCGTGGTCACGAGCGCGCGTTCCTCTTGAGCATCTCCCACGACCTGCGCACGCCGCTCACGTCGATCAAGGGGTACGCCGAAGGCATGGCCGACGGTGTCATCGAGTCTCCGACCGACCGCGCCAGGGCTGCGGGGGTCATCGCTACCGAGGCGCGACGACTCGAGCGTCTGGTTGCCGACCTGCTCGACCTGGCCCGACTCGACACCCACGAGTTCTCACTCGCCCCCGCGCCGGTCGACGCCCGCGCCGTGGTGGGGGCAACGGTGCAGGGCTTCGCGCCGGCGGCGCACGAGCTCAGGGTCCAGCTGGATCTCACACCGGGCTCACCCGTCGAGGCGAACGCCGACCCCGAGCGCCTCGCGCAGATCGTCGCCAACCTCTTGGAGAACGCCTTGAAGTACGCCGCGACCTCGGTCGTGGTGGATGTGCACCGGGACGACGGGCACGTCGAGCTGCGGGTCGACGACGACGGTCCTGGCATCGCCGCCGCCGAGCGCGGGCGCGTCTTCGACCGCCTCTACACCGCTCGCACCACGCCGGGTCGCAAGGTCGGCACCGGGATCGGTCTGGCCATCGTGCACGAGCTCGCCAGCGCAATGGGCGGCGAAGCCACGTGCGAGCCCCTCGACGCCGGCGGCACCCGCTTCGTCGTCCGCCTCCCCACGGCACCCGAAGGCTGAGCCCCCGAAGGTTTTGGCGTCGCAGACAGTCGCTATTCGACTGCTATCGACGCCAAAACGTGGGCTGGGGCTTGTCCGCCGTCCCAGCGGAGGGTGACGTCGGCCGGAGGGTTGATCTCGCGGCGGACCATGGCGAGCGCGACGACCCGGTCCTCGCCAGGTACCGAGGCGGCGCTGGTGACGGCGCCGACTTCTTTGTCGCCGGCGTGCACGACGGCGCCGCGCGCAGGCACGGCCGGGCCGTCGACGCGCAGCTGGCGCAGGTAGCGGTTGACGTGCCCACGGGTGTCGATGCGGGCCACGAGCTCCTGGCCGAGGAAGCACCCCTTGGTGAACGACACGGCGTCGCGCTCGAGGAACGCCTCCTGCGGGATCGTCGTGTCGTCGATGTCGACGCCGAGACGCGGCACACCGTGCTCGATGCGAAACGCTTCGAACGCCTCCGGCGAACAGCGCGCGGCATCCGGCAGGACCGACTCGAGCGCGCCAACCGGGCCCACCACATCGATCCCGTTGACGTCACCCCAGCGCGTTGGGATCGTGACCGTGTTCGACCCTCCGGCGACGTCCAACCCGATTGCGGAAACCAGCCCCGTCGACGCGGTGCGGTCTTCGATGTCGGCCTTCACCCGGATGCGGTAGCGCGTGAGCGACTCGGCCAGGCGCGGTCCGTAGTCGGCTTCGGTGTCGAGCCACCATTCGTCGTCACCCACCCGGGTAGCCCGGAAGACTGCGTCGAGCTTGCCCTTAGGGGTCAGCAACAACGACGGCCCGCTCGCGCCCGAACCGATCGCGTCGAGATCCTGGGACACCAAGCTTTGGAGGAACGAGGTCGCATCGGGACCACTCACCACCACGAGACCGCGGGGCGAGCGATCCGCCACCAACGCCGTCACGATGATCCCAGCGGCGTGAGCTTGCGGGCCGCGGCCGCCGCGGTAAGGAGCGCACGCGCCTTGTTGTGGCACTCGAGGTCTTCGTCGGCTGGATCGGAGTCGGCGACCACTCCCGCGCCGGCCTGCACGCTGGCCTGCGAGCCCCGCCACACCATCGTGCGAATGGCGATCGCGGTGTCGAGGTTGCCCGAGAAGTCCAAGTAACCCACCACGCCGGCGTACGGCCCACGCTTCACCGGCTCCAACGCGTCGATGATCTCCATGGCGCGCACCTTGGGCGCACCACTCACGGTTCCAGCTGGGAATGTCGCCCGCAGCACGTCGACGGCGTTCTTTCCGTCGGCGAGGTCCCCGGAGCACTGACTCGTGAGGTGCATCACGTGTGAGTAACGCTCGAGCGTCATCATCTCGTCCACTTGGAGGGAACCGAAGCGCACCACGCGGCCGATGTCGTTGCGCGCCAGGTCGACCAGCATCACGTGCTCGGCTCGCTCCTTCGGGTTCTCCGAGAGCTCGGCGGCCAGGCGACGGTCGTGCTCCTCCGTCTGACCGCGCCACCGCGTTCCGGCGATCGGACGGATGATCACGCGGCCGTCGATCACCTTGACCATGGGCTCTGGTGACGAACCGACGAGCGTTGCCTCGGGGTGGCGGACGAAGAACATGTACGGCGAGGGATTGACCTGGCGCAACACGCGGTAGACGTCGAACGGATCGACCGGCTCATCAAGTGTGAACCGTTGAGCGAGGATGATCTCGAAGATGTCGCCCGCGAGGATGTGCTCCTTCGCCGCTTCCACGGCGTCCTGGAACATCGTGCCTGGCATCGTCGACTGAACCGCGGCCGTCTCGGTGAGCTCGTTGGCAGGCGGCGGCGATGGTGTGTACGGCAGCGGACGAGCGAGCTCCTCCACGAGGGAATCGAGGCGCGCAACCGCGCGGTCGTACGCGTCGTCCACGTCGGGCTCCTGGGAGAGGAACACGTTCTCAATCAGCGACAATCGCTGGCGAAAGTGGTCGAACGCGGTGACGTGACCGGTGAGCGAGAGCACGGCGTCGGGCAGGCCGAGATCGTCGGGCGGTGCCTCCGGGAGCCGCTCGATCTCGCGCACGACGTCGTACCCGAGGTATCCGACCACGCCGCCGTGAAAGGGTGGGAGGTCGGGAACCTGCGGCGCCCGGTGCGCGGCGAGCAGCGCCTCCAAGGCGGCGAGCGCTCCGGCGTCACGCGGCACCGAGTCGGGAAGTCGGCCATCGACCTCCACGTGCCGACCGCGCACCACGAGCGTGCACGCGGGATCACGGCCGAGGAACGAGAAGCGACCCCATCGTTCGGCGTGCTCGACCGACTCAAGCAGGAAGCCTGGAGGACCGGTCGCATCGGCTCCGACGAGCTTCACGAAGGCGGAGACGGGGGTCTCGAGGTCGGCCAGCACTTCGCGCCACACCGGGACGACGGTGTGGTCCCGCGCCATCGAGCGGAAGTCGTCGCGCGACGGCCGCACGTTGCTGGGTTGGCTCACTGGTCGCCAAACGCGCGAAAGAAGCACGATCGCTCGCCCGTGTGGCAGGCACCGCGCCCTTCCTGCTCGACGACGAACAGCAACGTGTCGCCGTCGCAGTCGTAATACGCCTCGCGTACCCACTGCCGGTCGCCCGACGTGTCGCCCTTGCGCCACAGCTCGCCGCGGGTGCGGCTCCAGAAGACCGTACGACCCTCGGCGAACGTGCGGCGCAGCGACTCTTCGTTCATCCACCCGAGCATGAGCACCCGCCCGGTTCCTTCTTCTTGCACGATCGCCGCCACCAGCCCGTCTGCGTTCCAGGAGATCGCGGCGAGCTGGTCGTCAGAGGCGTCGATCGGTGTCGCGGTAGGGCCCGTCATCTCAATGGTCGATTTCGCTCCGGCGTCCCGGCCATCCGGCCACGCCTCCGCTACATCTCGTTCGCGTTCGAGCGTAGCCCTGCCTTCGGTCATCCCGGTCCCAAATCTGCGCACGCGCGAAACTCGGCGACCCATGGCCACTTCACTCGACCCGCCGCGCGCGCCGCAGCGCCCCACGACCCTGCGGCACGGCGACCGCGAGCGAGTCGACGACTTCTACTGGATGCGCGACCGGGACGATCCCGACGTCCTCGCGTACCTGAAGGCCGAGAACGAGTACGTCGGGGCTGCGCTCGCGCGGCTCGAACCGCTTCGTCAACAGCTCTTCACCGAGATCAAGACGCGCGTACGCGAAACCGACGCGTCCGCTCCCACGCCGTGGGGTGAATGGGAGTACTTCAGCCGCACGATCGCCGGCTGTGAGTACGCGGTCCACTGTCGCCGCCCCCGCGGGAGCAACGCGCTCCCCGACCCCGATGCGCCACCGGGGACGCCGCCCGGCGAGCAAGTGGTGCTCGACGAGAATGCACTCGCCGCCGACGCGAGCTACTTCGCCTTGCGAGGGATGGCCGTGTCACCCGACCACTCGGTGCTCGCGTACAGCGCCGATCTCACCGGAGGCGAGCGCGCCACCTTGCGCTTCCGTGATCTCGCGAACGACGTGGACCTGCCGGACGAGATCGGCGACGTGTACTACGGGCTGGCCTGGGCCAGCGATGGGCAGATGGTGTTCTACGTACGACCCGACGCGACGATGCGCCCATGGCAAATCTGGCGGCACACCCTCGGGACATCGACGAGCAGCGACGCGCTCATGTATCAGGAGGACGACGAGCGCTTCGAAGTCCACGTCGATCGGACGCGGACCGGGCGCTACCTGATCATCACGAGCGGCTCGAAGCTCACGACCGAAGTACGCGTGTGTGCATCCGACGACCCGACGGCCGAACCGCGGGTCCTTGCGGCGCGGGAGCAGGGCGTCGAGTACCACGTGGAGCATCACCACGACGCGAACGATGACCGCTTCTACGTGCTCACCAACGACGGCGGGGCGCCGAACTTCAAGCTGATGGTGACGCCGGTCGACGGCTCCGGTCGCCAAGGGTGGAAGGAGGTCGTCGCCCACCGCGACGACGTGCGGCTCGTCGACGTGGATGCCTTCGCCGGCCATCTCGTGATCACGGAGCGGGCGGAGGCACTCGAGCGGTTGCGGGTGCTGGACCACGAGCGCGGGGACGACCACCTCATCCCCATGCCGGACGAGGTCTACGACGCGTGGGTCGGCGCCAACCCCGAATTCGCGTCGACCCACCTGCGGTACGCGTACACGTCGCTGGTCGCTCCGATCACCGACTTCGACTACGACCTCGACGCGCGCGCGGCAACGGTCGTGAAGCGCCAACCGGTCGCCGACTATGACGCAGCGGACTACGAATCACACCGCTTGTGGGCGACCGCCGCCGACGGCACGCGCGTGCCGATCTCGCTCGTACACCGCCGCGGCCTCCCGCCCGGCGGTGGGCCGCTCGTGCTCTACGGCTACGGCTCCTACGAGCACTCCATCGACCCCGGGTTCAGCATCTCGCGCCTCAGCCTGCTGCAACGGGGCGTGGCGTACGCGTCCGCGCACGTTCGTGGTGGCGGCGAGATGGGGCGACACTGGTACGAGAACGGCAAGCTCGACTCGAAGCGCAACACCTTCGACGACTTCATCACGTGCGCCGAGCACCTCGTCGCGTCGGGCTACACGACACCGGACCGTCTCGTGGCGCGCGGCGGCAGTGCGGGTGGCCTGCTCATGGGCGCGGTGGTGAACCTGCGGCCCGACCTATTCCGAGCGATCGTTGCCGAGGTGCCCTTCGTCGACACGCTGACCACGATGCTCGACGCGGGACTCCCGCTCACCATCACCGAGTGGGAGGAGTGGGGCAACCCCGCGGCCGAGCAGACGACGTATGACTACCTCGAGTCGTACTCGCCGTATGACAATGTGCGCTCGGAGCCCTACCCCGCCATCCTCGCGACCGCCGGGCTCAACGACCCGCGCGTGCAGTACTGGGAGCCGGCGAAATGGGTGGCGAAGCTGCGCGCCACCACGACCGGCGACGCGCCCATCTACCTGAAGACCGAGCTCGGTGCGGGTCACCATGGCCCCTCGGGTCGTTACGAGACATGGCACGACGAGGCGTTCGTGCTCGCGTTCATCCTCGATCAGCTGGGCATCACGACTTGATGCGAGGACAAGCGCCGCACGTGTCGTGCGGCGCCCGAGCCGGGACCGTAGTGCCCGATCCCTACGCTGGGCACCGTGGCCGCGACGGAGGTCCTCACGCTGAGCTCGTCCGACGGCGCGATGCTCGAAGCAGAGATCGCACGACCACCCGGCACACCGACACGAGGCGTGGTGTTGTGTCATCCGCATCCCCAGTACGGCGGCACGATGCGCTCGCTCGTGATCGGCGCCCTCTTCGAGGGGCTTCCCGACATCGGCGCGGTCACCCTCCGCTTCAACTTCCGCGGCGTCGAGGCAAGCACCGGCGTTCACGACGGCGGTCGTGCCGAGCGTGACGACGCAAGCGCGGCGGTGCGTGCGCTCGCGCCGATGCTGCCCGCCGACTCCCCTCTTGTGCTCGTCGGCTGGTCGTTCGGCGCCGACATTGCCCTCTCGGTCCTCGATCCCGAAGTCACGTCATGGGTCGCGATCGCGCCGTCGCTCCGACTCATTGCGGACCTCGACGCAGTCGCTCGCGACCCGCGGCACAAGCTGCTCGTGCTGGCCGAGCACGACGAGGTGTGCCCACCATCTGAAGCCGCCGCGATCGCCGACACCTGGTCTCACGTCGATGTCGAGGTGGTTGGCGGAGCGAGCCACTTCTTCGTCGGGCGCACCGACCGCCTCTCTGAGCTCGTGATCGGATTTGTCGCGCGTCAGGCTCGAAGCTGAGCGACTGATTGGCGACCGCGCGCATCGGGCATCATTGATCCCTTGACCGCACCGCATCAAAGCTCGATCGGCTACAAACCTGCCCTCGACGGGCTGCGCACCGTCGCAGTCGGCTCGGTCATCGCCTACCACTTCGGCGCGTCGTGGGCTCCCGGGGGTTTCCTCGGCGTCGACACGTTCTTCGTCCTCTCGGGGTACCTGATCACCTCGCTCCTCCTCACCGAGTGGGGCCGCCATGGGACCCTCCGGTTCGGAGCGTTCTGGGCCCGCCGAGCCCGCAGGCTCTTCCCGGCGCTGCTGGTGGCCCTCAGCGCCATCGCCATCTGGTCCGCGCTCGCCGTCAACTCCGACCGGCTCGGCTCGATTCGCGCCGACTCGCTCTGGACGCTCTTCTACAGCGCCAACTGGCACTTCATCAGCGAGGGCACGTCGTACTTCGACCTCTTCAGTGAGGCGTCTCCGCTTCGGCACGCATGGTCGTTGGCGATCGAGGAGCAGTTCTACCTGTTCTGGCCCTTGATCACCTTTGGATGCTTGCGCGTCGCGCGTGGCCGCCCTCGCGTCCTCGCATCGCTGTGCGTGGCAGGGATCGTCGGATCCGCGATCCTGTGCTCCCAGCTCTTCGACTCCAGCGATCCCTCGCGCGCGTACTTCGGTACCGATTCGCGCGCGAGTCAACTGCTCGTCGGTGCGTTGCTCGCAATCGTTCTGTTGCACTGGGCGCCACGAACCCGCGCGACCCAAGTTGCCGTGCAGCTCGGCGGCGCGGTTGGGGCGGCGCTCACGGTCGTCGCGTTCGCAGTCGCTCACGACCAAGACGCGTGGCTCTATCAGGGAGGGTTCCTCGCGTTCGCCTTCGCGACCGCCGCGATCATCGCCGCCATCGTCCAACCATCCCGAACGCCACTCAACGCGCTGCTCTCATTGCGCCCCGTCCGTTGGGTCGGACAGGTCTCGTATGGCCTGTACCTGTGGCACTGGCCCGTGCAGATCGCCATCTCGGAGCCACGCACCGGCATCAGCGGGTTCGGCCTTGCGTTGGTCCGCTTGGCGGTCACGTTCACTGCCACCACGATCTCGTACTACGTCATCGAGCGCCCGATCCGGTACGGCGCACTTCGCGGCTGGACCGCGCGCCTCGCGGCTCCGGTGGGAGCGGCACTGGTGGCGGTCATCATCCTCGTGACCACGTCTGGCGCGACCACGGCACCAAAGTTCGTGACCGCCGATCCCGGCGATGTCATCAGGGTCGGGCCGAAGTCACCGTCGAGCACGACGCCGCCACCGACCGATCCCAACGCCACGCTCCCCACCCGCTTCTTGCTAGTCGGCGACTCCCTGAGCGGATCGCTCGCCAACGGGCTCACGGCCGAGGCGGCGTCGCGCGGGCTCACGCTGTTCGCGGCGACAAGGCCGGGCTGTGGCATGACCACCGCGATCCCGCTGCGCAGGACTGGCGAGTTCGTCCCGTGGGCTCCCAACTGTGCGCGCAGCACCGCCGATTACCAACAGTCGAACATCGCCCAGTACCAGCCTCAGGTCGTCCTGTGGTTGAGCAGTTGGGAAGCGTCGAACCACCTCTACGACGGGGTGCGACTCGACTTCCGCACGCCGGAGGGCGACGCCGCCCTCCTCGCCGACTTCGAGGAATCACGTCAGCGCCTGACGGCAGGAGGCGCGACCTTGGTGTTGCTGACGCTGCCGCAACAGGCAGAGCAATCAGAGCTCGGGGAGGCCGACCCGTACTTGATCAAGCTCTACCCACATCTCAACCGCTTGTTCAGGCAGTTTGCCGCCGAGCATGCCGACACGGTGAAGATCGTCGATCTCGCGGAGATCGTGTGCCCGGGTGGCGCGCCCTGCCCTGAGTTCGTGCACGGCGTGAGCCTGCGACCACGCGACGGTCGCCACTTCGAGGGCGCCGGCCCGGCGTGGGTATCGAAGCGTCTGATCGACGCGGTGCTGGAGGAGTTCGGAGCGCCGGCGAAGCAGGGGTCTAGCTGACGCGCACCTGCATCACACCTTTGCGATCGAGGAACGACGCGCGACGCTCGACCACAGAGCGCCACAGCACGAGATCCTGCTCGTATTGGGCCCGGTCGCCTTCTTCGTAGGCGTGCTCGAGCTCGTCGAAGGCGGCGTCTTCCGCGTCGAGCAGCTCGCGGTACCGCCTGAAGAATCCCTCGTCGAGGTGGCTGTCCTCGCTCATCGCAACTCCTCGGGTTGGCAGCAGCGGATTCGCGGGACCGTACCCGAACCCCCGGACCCGAGTGCGCCTTCCCCGCTCGGCAGCGCGAAGGGTGCTGGTCAGACCACCGCAGCGAGGGCCTCGGCCAGCGTGAAGCGACCCTCGTAGAGCGCCCGGCCAACGATCGCCCCGGCGAGGCGCCGCCCGGCCGCCTCGAGCTCGGCCAGCGCGGCGAGGTCTCCGAGACCGCCGATCCCGCCGCTCGCGATGACCGGGACGGCGGTGGCCGCGAGGACCTCGCGCAGCTGGTCCAGCGATGGTCCCTCCATGGTCCCGTCCACACCGATCTCGGTGACGATGAGGCACGAGACGCCCGACTCGGTGAAGCGTGCTGCCGTCTCCACCAAGTCCTGACCCGAACCCTCGGTCCATCCGCGTACCGCGACCTCGCGCCCGCGCGCGTCGAGACCGACGGCAACCCGGCCTGGATGCATCGTGCACAGGTCATGAATGAGCCCAGGGTCTTCGACGGCGGCCGTCCCCACGACAACGCGCGCCGCACCCGCGAGCAGGAGCGCCCCCGCAGCAGCCGCGCTTCGCACACCACCGCCAGCCTGGATGCGCGATGCCACCGTGCTGGCGACGGCCTCGACGACCGCGAGGTTCGCGGGCTCTCCGGTACGGGCTGCGTCGAGGTCGACAACATGGATCCATTCGGCTCCTGCGAGCGCGAAGGCGCGCGCGACGCTCACCGGGCTGTCGTCGTACACCGTCTCCGCGGCGAAGTCGCCCCGCTGAAGGCGGACCGCGCGTCCTGCCCGAACGTCGATCGCCGGATAGACCGTGAACTTCACCCGGATGGGTCGCTCACAGCACGCCCTTCGTGCTCGGGACGTTCGCGCCTTCGATCTTCACGGCATCACGAAGCGACTGCGCGACGCCCTTGAACGATGCCTCGATCACGTGATGGCCGTTGCGCCCCGAAAGAGATCGGAGGTGCAGCGTCGCGCCGGTGGCGACCACGAACGCCCGCCAGAACTCCTCGCAAAGCTGCGGATCGAACGTGCCAATCCACTCCACCACCGGGTCGATCTCGTACACGAGGAACGGTCGCCCGGAAAGATCGAGCGAAACCTGCACGAGCGCCTCGTCGAGAGGCACGAGCGCCGACGCGAAGCGACGAACTCCCGCCTTGTCGCCGAGTGCTTCCTTCAGCGCTTCGCCGAGCGCGATCCCCACGTCCTCCACGGTGTGATGAAGGTCGACGTGGAGATCACCCTCGGCTTCGATACGCAGGTCGAAGCCAGCGTGCTTCCCCAGCTGCTCGAGCATGTGATCGAAGAACGGGATCCCGGACGATGCCGACGCGTCGCCCTTGCCGTCAACAGCGAGCGTGAGATCGACGCGCGTCTCCTTCGTCTTGCGGTGGCTCTCCGCCCGCCGCGCCGCGCTCACGCGGCCTGCTCCGTGAGCGCCTCGCGCATCGCAGTCAGCAGTGCGTCGTCCTCCTCGGGAGTGCCCACCGTGATCCGCAGGCAATTGTCGAGCCGGGGCCACCGTGAGAAGTCACGTACCAGGATCCCGCGTTCTACCAGCCGCTGCCACAGCGCGTGGCCATCGCCGTCGACCCGTACGAGCACGAAGTTGGCGCCAGACGGATACACGGTGAGGCCGGGCAGGCGGGCCAGCGCGCTCGCGAGGCGGTGGCGCTCGGTGACCAGGGTTGTCACCCGGGCTCGCATCTCGGCATCGAATCGCAACGCCTGACATCCCGCCACCTGCGTGGCCGCAGACAGATGGTACGGCAGCACGGTCTTCTCGAGCTCGGCAATCACCGACGGGGGGCCGACGGCGAATCCGAGACGGAGCGCGGCCAATGACCAGACCTTCGAGTACGTGCGCACGACGACGAGCGGAACATCATCGCCGACGAGGTCAAGCGCGCTGTGCTCGGCGAACTCGCCGTAGGCCTCGTCGACGACGAGCAGGCCGGGACCGTGGTCAGTGACTGCGCCCAAGAGCCCTTCGATCGTCGCTCGAGACTCGACCGTCCCGGTGGGGTTGTTCGGGCTGCACAGCAACGTGACCGAGGGCCGATCGGCCGCGATGACGATGCCGGCCTCGGTGGCCGACACGGTGAAGTCACCGGCACGTTCGGCGGTGACGACCTCCGTCGCCGCGATCTGCGCGATGTGGGCGTGCAAGGCGTAGGTCGGCTCGAAGACGAGCGCCCGCCGTCCCGGTCCCGCATACGTAAGCAGGAGGGTCTGGAGCACCTCGTTGGACCCGTTGGCGGCGAACACCCGCGCCGTCGGTTGGTCCATGGACGCGGCGAGCCCGTCCCGGAGCTCTCGCGCGCTCCGATCCGGATAGCGGTTCAAGGGAACGGCCCGGAGCCCCTCCAGCCACGCGTCGACGAATGCCGGCGGCGGCGCGTATGGGCTCTCGTTCGTGTTCAGCCGGACCGACACGTCGAGCTGCGGCGAGTGGTACCCCTCGAGGGCGCTCAGATCGGCGCGTGGTCGCGGCAGCGTCACGAACCCTCCCGCATCACGACGGACCGGGCGTGCTCGTCGAGCCCCTCGACCCGCGCCAGCGTCCGGATGTAGGGCGTGACCCGCCGGAGCGCCGCTTCGTCGAGCGTGACAACGTGCACGTGCTTCAAGAAGTCGTCGACGCGCAACGCGCTCGCGAACCGTGCCGCGCGACCGGTGGGCAGTACGTGGTTCACCCCGGCGACGTAGTCCCCGACCACCGTCGGTGTCCACGAACCACAGAACACCGCGGCGGCGTTGCGCACGAGCGGAACAAGGCGCTGAGGGTCATCCGTCATCAGCTCGAGGTGCTCGGGTGCGATGGCGTTCACGACCGCGAGCGCTTGCTCTGCATCGTCGACGAGTATCGCCCGGCCCCCGGTGGACAGCGTGGCGTCGATCTCGCTGCGGCGCGGGGCATCAGCCATCAGCTTCGTGAGCGCGGCGGCCACGGCGGCGATGACGCCTTCGTCCCAGGTGACGAGCACGGCGCTGCCACCAGGGCCGTGTTCGGCCTGCGCCAGCAGGTCGATGGCAATCAGCTCCGGTGCCACGTGGGCGTCGGCCACGACGACCAGCTCGGATGGTCCGGCGTGATCGGTGACCACCTCGCCCGCAACCTCTCGCTTGGCGAGCGCGACGTACTCGTTCCCGGGTCCGAAGATCGCGTCAACAGCCCGGATCGTCTGGGTGCCATACGCCATCGCCGCGATCGCTTGCGCGCCGCCAACCCGATACACCTCGTCAACGCCGGCCAGCGCGGCCGCGGCGAGCGTTGGCTGAGACACGCAGCCGTTGCGGTCGGGCGGGATGCACAGCACCACTTCGGGCACACCAGCCACGCGAGCCGGAACGGCCGTCATCAACACCGTCGATGGGTAGTTCGCCAGGCCGCCCGGGACGTAGCAGCCCGCGCGATCAACCGGGATCACCAGCTCACGAACATGCACGCCGTCGTTCTCGACCGTTGCCTCGGGTCTTCGTTGGGCTTCGTGGTATTCGGTGATCTCGCCCTTGGCGTACTCGAGCGCGTCTCGGAGGTCGGGGGACGCGCCTTCCAGCGCCGCCTTCACGTCCTCCGGAGTGACCCTGGCGTCGTCGAGCGCGCAGCCATCGAAGCGCTCGGTGTACTCACGGATGGCTTCGTCACCGCGGTCGCGTACGGCGGCGATGATCTCGCGGACCGCAGTCACCTTGGTGACGTCTGCATCGCTCGGACGGCGCGCGACAGTCGCGACGAGGTCGCCGGTGAAGCCGCGGAGATCGAGTCGCGCCAGCATGGGAAGCCGCTTCATCGTAATCATCGAACTCGGACGAACCCGGCGAATTGCCCCATCTCTCGCCGCAGCGGCAGGCTTCGGTCATGACCACGTCGGATCTCGCCGAGCTCTCCACCTTGCGCGCACAGATCGACGACGTCGTCGAGCGTGTGGTCACGACCGCAGAGCGCTACGACGACACGTCCGACTCCGCGGTCTCCTCGGACCTCTTCGCAGCCGAGCGCGCCCTCCGTGTGGCCCGTCGCTCACTCGACCGCGCGATCGCCCTCCTCGAACGCTGACCGCCTCACCATGAGGGGCCGAACGTTTTGGCGTCGCTAGTGCTCGTAGAGCGATGTTTATCGACGCCAAAATCAGATCACCGCGGCTGCGTCACACTTTGAAGGCGGACGGGCAGACGTCGTTGAGGAGACAGACGTCACAGCGCGGTCGGCGCGCGTCGCAGACCTTGCGACCGTGCAGGATGAGTCGGAGGGAGAGGCCGCCTCGCTCGTCGGGTTCGACAAGACCGTCGAGCTCCCGCTCGACCTTTACGGGGTCGGTCTCGGCCGTGAGCTTCAAACGCCGCGACAGGCGACCGACATGCGTGTCGACGGGCAGCCCGGGGAGCCCAAACGCCACCGATCGGATCACGTTGCCGGTCTTGCGCCCGACGCCGGGCAGCGTCACGAGATCGTCGAGCTCGGTCGGCACCTTCCCCTCGAACCGCTCCTCGAGCGCTGCGGCCATCCCGACGAGGCTCTTGGTCTTCTGCCGGAAGAAGCCGGTGGCGTGGATCAACACCTCCACCTCGGCGGGGTCGGCCTCGGCCAAGTCGGTAGGCGTCGGATAGCGGCCAAAGAGCGCGGGCGTCACCTTGTTGACCATCTCGTCGGTGCACTGTGCGGAGAGGATCGTGGCGACCAACAGCTGAAACGGACCGTCGTGCACCAACGCGCACAGATCACGCGCGGACCCCGGATACTCGCGACCCAGTCGATCGACCACGATGTCGGCGCGCGCTCGTGCCCCCCTCGGCCGTGCCATCGTCTGACGATATGCCCATTAGCCTCGAGCGATGGTCGACGTGCGCACGTGCGCTCCGATCGCGCCCGCTGACCTCTCCGTCGTGCGCGCCGCGGCCGACGCAGCCGAAGCCGTTGACGGCCACCCGTCGCTCGGTGACGGCGTGTGGCGCGATCTCGCCGCGCCGAGCCCGACGTCCACGCTCCTTGTCGCCGAAGTCGACGGCACCGCGGCCGGCGCGCTCCATCTCACCGCGCGACCTGACGGAGCGTTCACCGCGGCCGTGGTGGTGCACCCGGACCACCGCGAGGCTGGGGTCGCGAGCAAGCTGGTGGGCGTGGCTGTAGAAGCCGTGTCGGCCCGTGGTGGTGGCCATCTGGCGATCTGGGCCTTCGGCACCGATGAGCGCGCCGATGCCTTTGCTTCGTCCTCGGGCTTCATTCGCGAACGAGAGCTCTGGCAGATGCGGGTGCCGCTCCCGCTCGCGGAGCAGCCCCGCTGGCCGACGAACGTCGAGGTGCGCTCCTTCGTGCCCGGACGCGACGAGCATCAGTGGGTGCTCGTGAACAACCGGGCGTTCGCGCACGACCCGGATCAGGGCAGATGGTCCGAGGACGACCTGCGTCGCCTCGAGGCGGAACCGTGGTTCGATGCGAAGGGATTTCTCGTCGCCGCCACCGCGGATGGCTTCGCCGGGTTCTGCTGGACAAAGCTGCATCCTGCGGTTCCGCCGCACGAGCCCGACGTGCTCGGGGAGATCTTCGTCATCGGCGTGGACCCATCTCATCAAGGCACCGGACTCGGTCGCGCGCTCGTCCTCGGTGGGCTGGCTTCCCTGCACGAACGCGGCGCGCCCGTCGGCATGTTGTTCGTCGACGCGGAGAACGCGCCCGCGATCGGCCTGTATCGGGATCTCGGGTTCAGCGTCGCCCGGGTGGACCGCGCGTACGGGCAAGACGTGCAATGAGCGCGCCCGCCCTCACCCGGTACGGAACCACCCAGGAGGAGCTCCGAACGCTCCTCGAATCGTGGGGAGAGCCCGGGTACCGCGCGGAACAGGTATGGGATGCGTTGTATCGCCGGAGGGTGGCGCTCGACGACGCCACGAACCTGCCCAAGGCACTGCGGGCGCGCCTCGTCGAAGCGCTGCCCCTCGGTTTCGCCACCTCGGCCGAAGCCACGTCGGCGGACGGCGAGACGACTCGATGGCTGTACGAGGCGGCGCGCGACGGAGCACAGGTCGAGACCGTGCTCATGCGCTCGCCGTCGCGAGCATCGGTGTGCGTGTCGTCGCAAGCCGGGTGCGCGATGGTGTGCACGTTCTGCGCAACCGGTCAGGCCGGGTTCGAGCGACACCTCGATGCGAGCGAGATCATCGAGCAGGTCGTGCGCGCCGGGCACGGGAGCTCGCAGCCGGTCACCCACGTCGTGTACATGGGGATGGGTGAACCGCTGGCCAACTACGACGAGACGTGGGCGTCGGTCGAGCGCCTCCACCACGACCTGGGCATCTCGGCGCGGCATCTGACGGTGAGCACTGTCGGGGTCGTGCCGGGGATGCTGCGGCTGGCGAAGGAGCGCCTTCCCGTCACGCTTGCCGTGTCGCTCCACGCCCCCGATGACGAGCTGCGGTCTCAGCTGGTTCCGCTCAATGCCCGGTATCCCATCGCCGCGTTGCTGGATGCGGCGGCCGAAGTGGCCGGCGCGCACGGTCGGCGGGTGTCCTTCGAATACGCCTGCATCGCGGGGGTGAACGATTCTCGTCTCCAAGCCGACGCGCTCGCGCGCTTGCTGCGCGGCTGGCAGGGCGTCGGCGGTGCGCATGTGAACCTGATCCCGTTGAACCCCACCGCTGGGTTCACGGGGCGCGCACCCACGCGAGCCAGAATGCGTGACTTCGCCACCCGACTTCGTGCCGCGGGTGTGGCCACGACCATCCGCCGGACGCGGGGCGTCGACATCGACGCCGCGTGCGGTCAGCTCCGGTCGCGGCACCCGATCACCGGGACCCACCCTCCGTCGACCACAATGGTCCCGTGAACGAGCGCCGCTTCCTCAACCAGTACCAGCCCCAGACCCTCGTGATGGGCACCTTGCTCTGCTACGTCCAGGCCTTCTTCGCCGTGCTCTCCCTGTCACCACTCGGACTGCTCATTGCCGTCGCATTGGGCTTCGGGGCGTACGGCATCGCGAACGAGAAGAAGTGGGGTTACGGGCTCGCCACCGGCGCCGCGGTCCTCATCGTCGCCCTCGTGCTGATCTTCGCCGGCGCAGACGTCCTGACCTTCCCGCTGGTCCTGACGTTCATGTTCCAGGTGGCCCTCGTGTGCCTCCTGCTCCACCCCCAATCGCGCGAATACCAGCGCATCTGGTTCAGCTAAAGGGTGCGTCTCTCACCCGGCTATGCTGGGGTGAGAGACGCATGTCGGTGTCACTTGAACTCCGACATGACCTTCTCTGCGAACAACCTGAGCGTCGTGTCGTCGGGGTAGTCACTGCACCACGGCACGAAGTAGGTGCAGCCGAGGTCGGTGTAGGTGCGGATCTTCTCGGAGACCTGCTCGGGTGTTCCCACGAGGTTGCCGGCCTGCCAGGACTCGAACGGCTCGCGCCAACCTCGAGCCTTGCGCCCCTCGGCGAAGTCGCGCACCTCCGCCTCGGTCTCCCGCACGCACACCTCTGGGCTCCAAGTCAGCTCGATCTCGCCCGCGTCGCGACCCACGTCCTTGCAGTGCCCGCGCAGCACGTCACGTTTGTGGGTCCACTCCTCCGGCTTTCCCCCGAAGTTGGACTTGTCGGCGAGACGCGCGACCACCCGTAGCGTGATCTGCTCTCCCCCGCCGCCGATCCAGATCGGAGGGTGCGGCTGCTGGAGCGGCTTCGGGTCGCACTGCGCGCCGTCGAGGCGGTAGTAGCGGCCCTCGTGCGTGGCGTCGGCCTCCGACCACATCGCCTTGACGACCTCGACGGCCTCGCGGAGCATGCCGATGCGAACCTTTGCCGCAGGGAACTCGTAGCCGTACGCGCGGTACTCGTGGTCGTACCAGCCGGCGCCGACACCCCAGTCGAGGCGACCACCGCTGATCACGTCGATCGTCGCAGTGACCTTGGCCGTGAGTGCCGGCGGGCGGTACGACGTGCACGTCACCATCTGACCCAGGCGGATGCGAGTGGTCGCGGCTGCGAGCGCGGCCATGACGGTCCAGCACTCGAACACCGTCTCGTGAGCAGGCACCGGCACGTTGTGGAAGTGGTCATAGACCCAGATCGAGTCGTAGCCGAGGCTCTCGGCGAGTCGAGCCGTCTCCAGGCACATTGCCCACTTGTCACGCGGGTCGGGGATCCCGACCAGCTCGGTCTTCCATCCCTGCGGCGCGAACGCACCGAATCGGATCTCCGGCATAGATCAACCGTCCTCGTGTCGGGGTGCGCGCAACCTATCGTCTCGGTGTGCCTACAGCGCCTGACCACGACGCCTGGCGCTCGTACGACTCGGTCGTCGATGCGTACGCCCGGGTCCGGGCGGAACGCAACGCGGCGCTCGCTCGCGACCTCGTAGCTGCCGTCGCTCCGCCGTTCACCGGCACGGTGCTCGACGTTGGCGCGGGGACCGGCGTGGCGGCTGACGTCGCGATCGTGGCCACGGGAACCAGCGGTGTCGTCGTCGCGGTCGACCCTTCGACCGCGATGCTCCGCGAGGAGCGGCACGCCGGCGTGCTGCGCGCAGCCGCCGAAGCCCCCGGCCTGCCATTTGCCGACACCACCTTCGACCGGGTCGTCGCCAACCTCGTGATCGCCCATGTGTCGGAGTACGCAACGGTCCTCGCCGACATGGTGCGCGTGCTGCTCCCCAACGGCCGTCTCGGCGTCTCCGCGTGGGGGGCACTCGGCGAGGGCCCACCCGTCGACGATGAGCAGGACCGCGCCGCGCACGCGGCGTGGACCGCGGCGGCGAGTGAGTTCGCGTCGGCTGACGACCTCGACGAGGTGGCCGCGGCCGGGACCCCGTGGGACGACTTCTTCGACGACCCCGCCAACCTCCGGCTCGCGCTGGACGGCGCTGGCCTTCGTCACCTCGAGGTCAGCGGCCGCGCGTATCGCTACCGCCTGTCCCTCGATGACTGGCTCACCGGCCAGGACACCACGTACCGAAGCCGCTACTTGCGCCATGTGCTCGGCGAAGACGGCTGGACGCAGTTCCGCGAGCGCGCGCGGAAGCTGCTTGCCGAGGCGGTGCCCGACCCCGTCAACTGTGTCGACGAGGCACTCTTCGCCGTCGGCACGAAGCCGGGCGGCACCCGCCGCGACCGTCCGTAGACTCCCCCGCCGTGACCCGCACCAACGAGCAGCTCGTCGCGGACCTCGAGGCGCGCCTGCGACCACTCGAAGTTGACCTCGCACACGCGTGGTGGGACGCGAGCACCAACGCGTCCGACGCTGCGTCGGCTCGCCAGGCCGAGGCCGATCTCGCGCGACGAGCGGCTCTCGCCGACCCTGAGGCGTTCACGGCGATCCGCGAAGCTCGCGCCTCCGGTGAGCCCGACCCGATCGTGCGTCGCCAGCTCGACCTGTTGCACGACGCCAGTACTCCCCATCAAGTTCCGGAAGTCATGCGGCGCCGGCTCGTCGAGCTCGAAACGTCGGTTGACGCCACGTTCAACACGTTCCGCGGCGAGCTCGACGGCGAACGCGTGGACGACAACACGATCCTTGAGATCCTTCGCACCAGCGACGACCCGGGCTTGCGGCAACGGGCGTGGGCGGCCTCGAAGCAGATCGGCCTGGAGGTGGCTGAGCACGTGCGAGAGCTCGCGCGAATCCGCAACGAGGCGGCGCGGCTGCTCGGCTACCGCGATTACTTCGCCTTGGCGCTCGCGACCGGCGAGATGGAGGAGAACCGCCTCTTCGCCACGCTCGATGAGGTCGAGCGTGAGACGACCGGTCCGTTCACCGAATGGAAGGGTGCCCTCGACCTGACGCTCGCGACGCGGTTCGGGTGTTCGGTCGACGAGCTGCGGCCGTGGCATGTCGACGACCCGTTCTTCCAGGACCCACCCACGAGCGGCGCCGTCGACCTGGATCCGGTGTTCGCCGGCCGTGACCTCGAGGCCCTGACCGTGCGCACGTTCGACGGCATGGGCCTCGACATCCGACCCGTCCTCGAGCGGAGCGACCTCTACGCCCGCGCCGGGAAGAGCCAACACGCGTTCTGCATCGACATTGATCGTGAAGGTGACGTTCGTGTTCTCTGCAACGTCGAGCCCAACGAGCGGTGGACCGAGACGATGCTGCACGAGTTCGGCCACGGGATCTACGACCGAGAGGTTCGCTCCGACGTCCCCTGGCTCCTGCGCGAGGCGTCGCACTCGCTCACAACCGAGGGTGTGGCGATGCTGTTCGGGCGACTCGCGCGCGATCCCCGTTGGTTGGAACGCGTCGTCGGCCTCGACGCCTCGACCGTGGCCGACCTCACTCCTCGACTTGCGCTCGCTCAGCGCGCGTCGCTGCTCACGTTTGCACGTTGGGTGCTCGTGGTCACGCACTTCGAGCGCCAGCTCTACGCCGATCCCGAGATCGATCTCGGCACGCTGTGGTGGGATCTCGTCGAGCGCTTCCAGCAGATCCATCGACCGGACGAGACGCACGGCGCGGAATGGGCTTCGAAGATCCACCTCGCGGTCGTTCCGGTCTACTACCAGAACTATCTCTACGGCGAGCTCGTCGCGTCGCAGCTCGATGCTGCGATCAGCGCCCGCGCCGACGACTTCGTCGATTGCGAGGCCGCTGGCGAGTTCCTCGCGAAAGAGTTCTTCGCGCCGGGCGGATCATTGCGGTGGGACGAGCTCGTCCAAGCCTCGACCGGCGAACCACTGAGCGCGGGCCACCTCACTCGACAGCTCTCCGGCTGACGCACCCGTGTGCGACACGCTCTGCGTCATCGGTGCGGGCCGTTCGCTGTTTGCCAAGAACTCGGACCGTCCGCGTGACGAAATGCAGCTCCTCGAAGCACACCCGCCACGCGCGAGTGGAGGCACGTTGCGCACCACACACGCCGAGCTCGACGACGCCGGTGCGCTGGCTGTCGTCGGCTCACGTCCGGCCTGGATGTGGGGCTTCGAGCACGGGCTGAACGAGCATCGCGTGGCGATCGGCAACGAGCGCATCTTCACGGTCGACGATCCGCACGACGCGCCGCCATCGCTCACCGGCATGGACCTCGTTCGACTCGGCCTTGAGCGCGGGCGCTCCGCCGACGAGGCCGTGGACGTCATGACGAGCCTGCTCGAGCGCCACGGCCAAGGTGGCCCCTGCACCGAGGCTGAGGACGATCCGTATTGGTCATCGTTCCTCGCGGCCGATCCGGACGGTGCGTGGGTACTCGAGACGAGCGGCCGCACGTGGGTGGCCAGACGCGTCGACGACGGCGCGGCGATCTCGAACCGCGTGACCCTCGGATCCGACTGGACCCGCTCGTCGAGTGAGGTCCGCGCCGGTGACGACTTCTCCCGCCGGCTCGACCCGACGGTTCCGACCGAGCCGTCCGATGTGCGCCTCGCCGCCACTCGATCGTGTGTGGCCACCGGTGCGGCCGCACTTGGCCCGCGCGATCTCGTCGCCACGATGCGCCACCACGGCCAGCGGTCCTGGGGAGCGCCCGGCTCCGCCCCCGACGACGTCGATCCCCCGCCACCCACAGACGCGCCGGGATGGGGCGGGTTCACCGTGTGCTGGCACATCCGCACGGTTCAGGCGACCACCGCGTCGATGGTCGCCGAGCTGTCCGCGGATGCCGACGTGCCGCTGCGGGCGTGGTTCGCGCTTGGAAGCCCGTGCACCAGCGTGTACCTCCCGACGTTCCCGCCCTCGGTGGCCGAGCCATTGGCCGAGACCGAGACGTGGCATCGCTTCGCCCGGTTGCGCGACCGAGTCGAGGAGAACGGCACCGTCCTCGCGGAGATCCGTGCCGTGCTGGCACCGCTCGAGACTGCACTCTGGGAGGAAGCCGACGAGGCTGCCCCCGACCCCAAGGAGCGATCGACGTTCGCTGCTCGAGCATGGCCGGCGGTGGACGCGGCGCTCACGCGCCTCGGCGTCTGATCACCCTCGGTACGTTCGACCTGAAGCGAACGCCCGCGCCGCAGGTACCCTGCGGCGCAGTGAGCGGGGCCCGAGCGGCCCGGCCCGTAGGGCCGAGAGCGGAGAAGATGCCTGCGACGTACAACCTCGCCGACCTGTGGGAGCTCGTGGTCGATGCGGTACCCGACCAGGAGGCCATGGTCTGCGGCGCGCGCCGATTGACGTTCGCCGACGCGGACGAGCGAGCGAACCGTCTCGCGCATGTGCTGAGCGAGCACGGCGTCGGCGCCGGGAACCACGTCGGGCTGTACCTCTACAACGGCACGGAGTACCTCGAGGCGATGCTGGCGGCCTTCAAGCTCCGCGCCGTCCCGGTGAACGTGAACTACCGCTATGTGGAGGGCGAGCTGCGGTACCTGCTCGACAACGCCGAGGCCAAGGCGGTGGTGCTCCATCGTGAGCTCACGCCACGGCTCGCCGCAGTCGAGGAGGATCTGCCCGGTCTCAACGCAGCCGTCTGGGTGGATGACGAATCGGGTATCGAGGTTCAGCTGCGCAACGGGGTGGAGTACGAAGCCGCGCTCGCGACTGCGTCACCTGCGCGCGACTTCGGTCCTCGCTCGGCCGACGACCTGTACATCCTCTATACGGGTGGGACCACCGGGATGCCCAAGGGCGTGATGTGGCGTCACGAAGACATCTTCTTCGCCGCGCTGGGCGGCGGTGGGCTCGGCAACCCCATCAGCGCGCCCGAGGAGATCTCCGAGCGAGCCCGAGGGGGCTTCACACGCTGTCTGCCCGCCTGCCCGTTCATGCACGGCACCGCACACTGGCTCGCGTTTGGCGCCCTCTACACGGGCGGAGCCGTGATCATCGACGATCACCGACACCTCGACCCGGTGCACGTGTGGGAGCTCGTGCACTCCGAGCGCGTCAACTTCCTCGTGTTCGTGGGCGACGCCATGGGGAGACCCCTGTCCGAAGCCCTCGATCAGCTCCCGGCGTCAGTCGACTTGAGCCCGACGATTGTCATCGTGTCGGGTGGCGCGATCCTCTCGCCGTCGGTCAAGCGCGAGCTCGCGACCAAGCTCCCGAACGCGATCCTGGTCGATGGGATCGGCGCGTCGGAGACCGGCAGTCAAGGAACGATGGTCGCGGCCAAAGACAGCGAGATCCCTTCGCAACCGCGCTTCGCGATGACCGACGACAACACCGTGCTGACGGACGACATGAAGCCGGCCGCGGTGGGCGAGGTCGGGAAGCTGGCCCGGCGCGGCCACATCCCGATGGGCTACTTCAACGACCCGGAGAAGTCGGCAGCCACCTTCCCGATGGTCGACGGCGTTCGGTGGTCGGTTCCCGGCGATCACGCCCGCATCGAGGATGACGGGACGATCACCGTGCTCGGGCGCGGCTCGGTCTCCATCAACACCGGCGGCGAGAAGGTGTACCCAGAAGAGGTCGAGGGCGTGCTGAAGGCACACCCTGACGTGTTCGACGCGGTCGTCGTCGGCGTGCCGGACGAGCGCTGGGGAGAACGCGTCGTCGCGGTGGTGCAGACGCGGGGCGACACGCATGTCACGGTCGACGCGATCCACCAGCACGCGCAAGGCCGACTCGCCGGATACAAGGTGCCGCGCGATGTGGTCGAGGTCGACGCGGTCGTGCGCTCCCCGTCCGGCAAGCCCGACTACCGCTGGGCCAAGGCGAAGGCCACGGACGCGCTCGAGTGAACCGGCTCGCGAACGAGACCAGCCCGTACCTGCGCCAGCACGCTGACAACCCGGTCGAGTGGTTCCCGTGGGGTGAGGAAGCGTTCGCCGAGGCTCGCGACCGCGATCGCCCGATCCTGCTGTCGGTGGGCTACTCAGCGTGCCATTGGTGCCACGTCATGGCCCACGAGTCGTTCGAAGACGCCGACGTGGCCGCGGAGATGAACCGGCTCTTCGTCAACGTGAAGGTCGACCGCGAGGAGCGCCCCGACGTCGACGCCATCTACATGCAAGCGGTGCAGGCGATGACGGGGCACGGGGGTTGGCCGATGACGGTCTTCCTCGCCCCTGACGGTCGTCCGTTCTACGGCGGCACGTATTACCCGAAGGACGACCGCCAGGGCATGCCGGGCTTCGTGCGGGTGATGCACGCGATCGACGAGGCGTGGACCTCGCGGCGCGACGAGCTGCTCGACGCTGCAGGCCGACTCCGCGAGGCCATCGAGCGCACGACCGCGCTCGGCGGTGGCGGCGGTGCCGATCCGAGTCCGGAGATCCTGGACGACGCTTGGACCAACATCCGACAGCAGTTCGACCCGCGATTCGGTGGGTTCGGGCGGGCCCCGAAGTTCCCCCAAGCGATGACGCTCGACTTCCTCGCCCGGCGGTCCGTGCGCGAGCCGTCCGCCGAGCTACGCGAGACGATCACGGGCTCACTCGACGGGATGGCCGCCGGTGGCATGTACGACCACGTCGGCGGCGGCTTCCACCGGTACTCGGTCGACGACTACTGGCTCGTGCCGCACTTCGAGAAGATGCTGTATGACCAAGCGCTCCTCGCCGGCGCGTATCTGCGCGGCTTCCTCGTCACAGGCGAGCCTCGTTACCGCCGGGTCGTCGAGGAGACCGTCGCGTACGTACTTCGGGACCTCGCCACCGCCGACGGCCGCGCCTTCTGCTCTGCCGAGGACGCTGACTCCGAAGGCATCGAGGGCAAGTTCTACTTGTGGTCGCTGGCAGAGATCGAAGAGATCTGCGGTGACGACGCGGCCGAGGTGATCCGATACTGCGGCGTCACCGCCAGCGGCAACTTCACCGACCCGCACACGGCGTACAGCGGCAACATCCTGCACGCCGTCGATCGCACCGAGGACCGCCCTGCTGCGGTGGAGCGTGCGTTCCGGCGCCTGTTCGAGGTGCGCTCCCAGCGGGCCCGGCCCGGCCTGGATGACAAGGTGCTGCTCGCGTGGAACGCATTGTTCCTGCGCACGTTGGCCGAGGTGGCGGCCGCGCTCGAGCGCGACGATTGGATGGACACCGCACGCGCAAACGCCCGCTTCCTGTTGAGCGAGCTTCGGCGTGACGACGGCCGATTGCTGCGCTCGTGGCAAGGCGGCCGCGCCAACCTGCTGGCGTACGCGGAGGACTACGCGGCGTTGCTCGAGGCGCTGATCACGTTGGCCGAGGTCGATGACGTGGCCTGGCTCGGGGAGGCGCGCGCCATCGCCGACGACTTGCTCCGGCTGTTTCACGACGCTGAACGCGGCGGCTTCTTCACGACGGGAAGCGACGCCGAAGAGTTGATCGTGCGGCCCAAGGACATGCAGGACAACGCGACACCGTCGGAGAACTCACTCGCATGCAACGGCCTGCTCCGACTCGCGGCGCTCATCGGCGAGTCGCGCTACGAAGAGCTCGCGGGAGCCTGGCTGCGCGGATTGGCCCCGCTCCTCGGCGAGCACCCGACAGCATTCGCGTACCTGCTGGGCGCGCTCGAACGCTTCGTCACGCCACCGATCGAGGTCGCCGTCATCGGTGCACCCGGCGATCACGCCGACGCGCTGTGGCACGAGGTCACGAGTCGCGTGCTGCCCTCAGCAGTCGTCCTACGAGCGGAAGCCGGGAAGGGCGCCGAACACTCACCCTTGTTGGCAGATCGCCCCCTCGTAGACGGCAGCCCCACGGCCTACGTCTGCCAGCACTACGCGTGCCAACAACCCGTCACCGACCCAGCGGAGCTACGCGCACAACTCGACGCCGCGGTAAAGAGCACGTCGGTCTGATTGGTCGTGACCTTTTCGGACTGGCTGTGTGAGCGCCGCCGGAGGCGGCGCATTCACACAGCTAAGACTTGGGCCCTGCCAGGCCGTCGGCGAGCTGCTCGGCCATCGCCCAGCCGTACGCGATGAGTGCCTCGCCCTTCGCGGGCTCGAGGGTGCCGACGAGGTCGGCCGCGGCCTTGCCGCCGAGCTTCACGTGGCGGGAGTCGAGCACCAGCTCGCTCGTCTTGGCCTTCTTGAGCTTGAACGACCGGTCGTCGTAGCGGGCGTCGCAGCCGAAGCGGCGGGCCAGGCGTCGACCCCAGGCGCGCTCTTCGCCGTTGGGCGTGTACTTCGGGCGCGGGCACACGTCGCTGAGCACGCCGAACAACGAGTACGCCGCAGGGTGCGCGATCCGGCCGGCGACGAGCACGTCCTCGTCGGGGAACGAGATCGCGGCCCGTCGGTAGAGCTCGCCGACGAGGCCCTCGAGGGTCCCGCGGGCGGTGCGGCCCTTTCGGGTCGCCCCGAGCCCCCAGAGGATGCAGGGCGTGCCGCCGATGCGCTCGAGCGAGCCGAAGAGGAACCCGGAGAGCGCGCTGTCCTCGGTGAGGACGGCCACGAGGGGGAACTGCTCGACGTGATGGTCGAGCTGCTCCTCGGCGAGCGGTAGGCCCACGCCTTGAAGGAACTGTCCGATCTCGTCGAGCTCCGCCGGCTTCAGGGAGATGGAATCTCTGGACTCGACGGCCATGGGGACCCCATTGTTGCCGATGGGGAACGGGGGCGGCCAGTCGACTGATTACGTGACGACCAGACCCTCGAAGGTGGGGTCCGGCGGGGGGAAGCGGGGGTCGAGCCGGCGGAACGTCGCCACGAGGAGGGTCGCGACCGCGAAGTCGCGCACCCATTTCCGGTCGGCCGGCACCACGTGCCACGGCGCGTGGTCGGTCGATGTCCGGGTGATGACCTCTTCGTACGTGGTGCGGTACTCGTCCCACCGCTCGCGCACGTCGAGATCGCCGGCCTTGAACTTCCACGCCTTGTTGGGGTTGTCGATGCGCTCCTGGAAGCGGATTCGCTGCTGCTCCTTCGAGATGTGGAGGTACACCTTGACCACCGTCGTGCCCTCTTCGACGAGCATGCGCTCGAACTCGCAGATGTGGCCGTACCGAAGCCGACACTGCTCGTGGCTGACCGCACCGATGAGGCGCGCCGCGACGACATCTTCGTAGTGGGACCGGTTGAACACGCCGAGCTGCCCACGCGCCGGACACAAGTGGTGGACCCGCCGGAGGTAATCCTGCGCGAGCTCGTTGTCGCTCGGCGCCTTGAAGCCCGCCACTTGGCAGCCCTGCGGATTGAGGCCCGACAGCACTTTGCGGATGGTGCCGTCCTTGCCCGAGGCGTCGATGCCCTGGAGCACGAGCAGCACGCTGCGCTCGGCTTCGGCCCACAGCCGGTCGTGTAGCTCGTTCAGCTCGACGAGCAGGTCGCGCACCAGACCTTGGGCCTGGTCCTTGTTCTCGAGACCCAGCTTCGCGGCCGGGTCATGCGCGTCGAGCTCGGGCGCGTCACCAGGCTTCACGCGCATCGAAGCGAGGAGGGCGTCCGCGCCACCGGGCTTGACCATCGCGCTCCTTAGTACCGCAGCTCGGCGACGACCCCGAAATGGTCCGATGGGTAGACACCGACGGCGGGCTCGTCGCCGGCAACTCGACACGCCACGGGCTCGCCTGCGGCCTGGTCGAACGGATACCCGACGAGCACGTAGTCGATGCGCCCGTCCCTCGGATCCGCGTCGAGCGCGGTGAACGGGTTGGCACGTGACCACGTGTTCCCGGGTCCACCGTCGCCGGCGGCGGCCCACGAGTCGAAGAACACGAGCTTGGGCACGGCTGCAGCCGCGAACCCGGTGAGCATCCGAATCTCATCGGACACGGGATCAGCGTTCATGTCGCCGCACAGGATCGGGGGGTATGTGCGCTGATCCTTGGTCTCGGCGATGAAGTCGCACACGGCACGAAGCTGCGTCTGGCGCACGTGGCTCTGATCGAGACGCCAGTTGAGGTGCGTGCAGAACACCTCGATCGGGCCGCGGGGTCCGTCGACGTCGGCGCGCAGCACGACGCGCAGCTCGTTCAGGTCGGCAGGTGCCGGCAACGGGCGTGACTCCGTTTCCTCGATCGGCCAACGCGACAGGATCGCGTTACCGACGCTCTCGGGTGCGAGGTCGAGCCCGAGCCCAGCGGCGTAGACGTGGTGCAGGCCGAGCGCGTCGGCGAGTGTCGCGGCCTGACTCTCACCGTCGCGGGTCTCCCACACCTCCTGGAGACACACGATGTCAGGATCGACCTGGCGCAGCGTCTCGAGGATGGCCGGCTGGCGCGCCTCCCACGGGCCGAAGCGCCACCAAAGGTTCCACGTCATCACGCGCAGGCGCGTCTCGATGCGCGGCGGCGGCTCCCATCCTGCGGTCACGGGCGGCGACGCTACCCATCTTTCTGGGTCGACTCCGCAGGCTTCGTCTCCCGCCGGTGACGAAGCGGCAAAGCCACTCCGTCCCCTAACTTTCTGGGTCGACTCCGCAGGCTTCGGCCGGTGACGAAGCGGCAAAGCCACTCCGTCCCTACTCGCTAGCCTCCTGGCCGTGGCGTTGGACGTGAACGTGCTCGACGGGCGGTTCTACGCCGGTGACCCGTATCCCACGTACCGGCGCTTGCGCGACGAGGCGCCCGCGTACTGGGACCCCGTCAGTCGCGTCTGGGGCATCAGCCGCTACGACGACATCGTCGCGATCGAGAAGGACCCCCGTCGCTACACCTCTTCGCACGGGTCCCGCCCGCGCATCATCGGGGACGTCTCGATGATCAACAACGACGACCCCCTCCACCAGAACAAGCGCCGGCTCGTCGCGCGTCGCTTCACGCCCCGCTCGGTCAAGCAGCACGAGGATCACGTGCGCGGCGTCGTCACCGACCTGCTCGACGCGTGGATCGGTGCTGGCGGCGGTGACGTGATCACCGCGCTCGCGGCGCCACTGCCGGCACGAGTGATCTGCGAGATGCTCGGCTTCCCTCCGTCACTCGCCGACAAGTGCCGCGAGTGGTCCGAGGTCACGATGCTCCAGGGGGGCCGCTACAACCTCGACGGCAGCGACCCGGAAGCGACGCCCGAGGTCATGAGCGCGGTGCTCGAGTTCGCGGGTGCCGCGCTCGAAGTGCTGGCAGCACGCCGCGCTGACCCGCAGGACGACCTCATCTCGGTATGGGCGCACGAAGAGGTCGAGTTCCCCGACGGCACCAAGCGCCCGATGAACGACGACGAGATCGTGCACGAAGCGCTCTTGTTGCTCGACGGCGGCGCCGAGACGACCCGCACGGTGATCGGCACCATGTGCCTCGAGCTCATCCGCAACCCCGAGCAGCACGCCGCTCTCGTCGCGGACCCCGGCATCCTCGGAGCCACCGGCGTCGAGGAGTTCATCCGCTGGGTCACACCGATCCTCAACATGCGTCGCACCGCAACCGAGGACCACGAGATCCACGATCAGGCGCTGCGCGCCGGTGACGAGCTCGTGCTCATGTACTCGTCAGCCAACCGCGACGAGCGCGTCTTCCACGATCCCGACACCCTCGACGTCACCCGCGAGCACAACCATCACGTCGCCTTCGGGTTCGGCACGCACTTCTGCCTCGGCGCGTCGCTCGCTCGCCTCGAGATCCGCGTGCTGTTCGAGGAGCTCGTGCAGCGGGTTCCGGAGATGCGGCTCGCCGCCGGAGCCGAGCCGAAGAAGATCCCGAGCGCCTTCGCGTGCGCCTACGACGCCATTCCGATCGAGGTGCTGTGACCTTCTAGACACTCGGGTGGAACGGGTTGCCGCGATTCAGGATGAGGGTCGCCATGTCCATCGGGACCGGAAGGTCGCCGCGACCACGCACGATCTGGACCATGTTGCGCCGGACTTCGACCTGCGGCACGAGGTCTGGGCGCGTGCCTTGCAACAACATGATCTCGACGATCAAGTTCGTCAGGGCCGGCTCGCCAGGGAACGGGCCGCCGTGACGCTGGAAGTGCTCTCCGGGAACGTGTGCCCAGGCCCAGTCCTCGATGACAAAGACGCCACCGTCGCGGAGACGTGGGAACAGTGCGTTGAAGCTCGCGCGGGTCGGAGCGTACGAATGCGACGCATCGTCAACAACCAGATCGAGCGGCTTGCCACCAGTTGCCTCGTCGACCAGCCGTAAGAGTTGCCCGGTGTCAGCTTGGTCGACGCCGTAGTAGGGGCGAAGTCTTCCCTGGAGCTCGTGCTCGTCGACGAAACGCTCGAGGGCGGGCACCGGAGTGTGGACGACATCGAAGGCGACAAGGATCTCCGGCTCCAACAGCTGGAAGAGGAACGCCGTACTCCCTCCATTCAGGATTCCGAGCTCGACGACCGTCTTGTACCCACCCTCCTTACCGAGCTTCCGATATGCCTGGATCAGGCTCGGCCGCTTGTACACAAAGAATTCTTTCTCGTCTACCGCGAGGCTGCTGGTCGTGTTCGTGTGCGTGAAGAGAAACCTCTCACCGCCAATCGAGAGGCGCTCGTCCGGCTCGATCGGCCAACCTACGGCGGCAACGTGAGCGTTGTACTCGGCATCTTCCTCGGGTGGACGGTGGGCCTTCTCGCCGCCGAGCACGGCCCGCACCGACCCCGCCGCGCGGCGCGCTTGCCGGACAGCGCGGCGACGCAGTTGGGCCGACCGGCTCCACGACCCGCGCCGCATGCTCCCGCCTACTTCGAGGGACGAGTTCGCGTGAACCGAACCGGCATGCGTTTGATGCCGTGGATGAAGTTCGAGAAGAGCAATGCGGGCTCCCCGCTCACCTCGATGTCGGGGAGGCGGTGGAGCAGCTCGTCGAACATCACCCGGATCTCACGACGGGCGAGGTGGGCACCGAGGCAGAAGTGCGGGCCGCCGCCGCCGAAGCCGAGGTGCTCGTTGGGGTCCCGGCGCACGTTGAACGCGTAGGGGTCGTCGAACACTTCCTCGTCGCGGTTGGCCGAGTTGTACCAGAGGACGACCTTCTCGCCTTCCTTGATGGCCTGACCGCCGATCTCGACGTTGATGGCCGCGCACGTGCGGCGGAAGTGGATCACCGGCGTGGACCACCGGATGATCCCCTCGACGGCCGTGTCCGCGACTCCATCGAAGTCATCGAGCCAGATCTGTCGTTGCTCGGGGAAGTCGGTGAGCGCCTTCATCCCGAAGCTGATGGCGTTGCGCGTGGTCTCGTTGCCCGCCACCACAAGGAGCACGAAGAACGACCCGAACTCCTCCGGCGTCAGGCTCTCCCCGTCCACCTCGGCCAACGCAATCTTCGTGGTGATGTCGTCACGGGGACTTTTGACGCGATCAGCGCGCAGCTCCTGGGCATACGTCCAGAGCTCGTACGCGGCGGCGAACGCGTCGGTGATCAGGCCGCCATAGTCGGGGTCGCTCGCGCCGAGCACCACGTTCGTCTTGTCGAAGACGGATCGGTACTCCGACGCCGGGATTCCCATCATGTCGCAGATGATCTGGAGCGGCAGTGCCGATGCGATCTCGTCGACGAAGTCGCACTCACCCTTTTCGCAGACCGCATCGACGATCGCCCGAGCGCGGCCGTGCACGCTCTGCTCGAGCGCCGCGACCTGATGCGGCGTGAAGCCGCGGTTCACGAGGAGGCGGAAGCGTGTGTGCCGCGGCGGGTCCATGTTGATCATCGAGCCGAGGAACTCGTAGACCTCGGGTGGGAAGTCGGGGATGTTCGTGCCCTTCCCCGAGAGGAAGACGTCGGGGCGGCGGCTCGCGTGCTGGATGTGGTCATAGCGGGTGAGCGACCAGAAGCCAGGGCCTGGTGCGCCCAACCCCTCGATCTCAGGCTCGGAGTGCCACGAGACCGGACGCTCGTGGCGGAGCTTGGCGTACATCCCGTCCCAATCGGTCCGGTGCCAGATCTCCATGTTCCCGAAGTCGATCTCGTCGACGGACAGATCAGTCGTCGGCGTCTGGACCACGGGCGCCATGCTACGGATGCACCGGACGCTCAGCCTCACCGGCGATGGCCAGCCAGTCGACAACTATCGCGCCCGTCGCGCTGACCAGCACGGGATTGAGATCGAGCTCGCTCAACCGCCCCTCAGCCGCCGCGCACAGCCGCGCCACGGCCACGATCACCCGCACCAACGACTCCTCGTCAACGGGTGGCCGGCCGCGCGCGCCCGCCAGCAACGCGTGCCCGCGCAAGCTGTGCACCATCTCGCGTGCATCGTCGGCGTCGAGTGGCAAGGGGCGAACGGCTACGTCATCGAGGACCTCGGCGAAGATCCCGCCTGTGCCCACCAGGACGGCCGGCCCGAGCACGGGATCGTGGGTCGCACCCACGATCATCTCGACGCCGTCCGACACCTGCTGCTGCACGACGACGCCGTCCACGCGCGCTGAGTCGTCGAGGCTGCGGGAACGCTCGACGAGCTCCTCGTAGGCGCCGGTCGCTGCATCGACGGAGCTCACGTCGAGGCGCACGAGCCCGACGTCGGACTTGTGCGGAACGTCGGGCGACACCAGCTTCATCACCACCGGCCAACCGATGCGCTCTGCCGCAGCACCCAAGTCGGAGGCGGACGTGACGAGCGCCTCGCGCACGAGTGGCAGGTCGAACGCCTCGAGCAGCGAACGCGCGGAAGCTGAGTCCAGCGTCCCGTCACCAGACAACGCGCTGCTGGCGGCGGCCCGCTCTTCCGCCCTGGGCTCGATCGGCACGCGCACCCGGAACCCGTTTGCCCTCTGCTGGTAGTCGGCGTAGGCCCGCAGCGCCGCGAAGCAGTTACGGAACGACCGAAACAACGGGAGCCCGGACGCCACGATGTCGCGGAACCCCTGCTCGTCCGTCTTGGGAGAGTTCCATGTCACTACGACAGGCTTCGCGGCCGTCGGCGCGAAGACAAGCAAGTCTGCGCCGAAGTTGTCGGTCATCGATGCGAGCGCGCCGGTGATTCCGACCACGATCACGTCCACCGCCAGATCCGCTGCGATCAATTCGAGCGCGCGTAGGCGGTGCTCCTGTGGTCCGCCGAGGAACTGGCCGCCGTTGTCCACCGGGTTGGCCACGGTGAGGTAGTCAGGGATGAGCTCGTGGAGACGCGTCTGCGTCTCGCTCGAGAGCAACGGCGCCGGCACCCCCGCCGTCTCGGCGATCTCGGCCATCAGCGTGCCGGATCCGCCAGAGACCGAATACAGGCAGACGTTCGGCCCGGTCCCTGGCGGGAGCTTTGCGAACAGGGCCGCGGTCTCGAGCAGCTCGTCGAGGTCGCGCACCCGCGTGACGCCGTGCTGCGCGAACAGCCCGTCCACCACGGCGTCGGCGCCAGTCAAGTGACCGGTGTGCGAGCTCGCCATGCGCCTGCCCGCCGCGGTCGAGCCGATCTTCAGCGCGACGACGGGCTTGCCGTTGGCGTTCGCCGCGTCGAGCGCGCGTCGGAGCGCGGTTGGGTTCTTGAAGCCCTCGAAGTAGCCCGCGATGACCGCCGTCTCGTCGTCATACGCGAAGTACTCGAGAAAGTCGGCGACCTCGAGGTCGACCTCGTTGCCGGTCGGCACCCAGCGAGAGAAGCCGACGCCGAAGTGGGCCCCCTGCACCACCGGACGACCGTTGTGACCGCTCTGGGTCAGCAGGCCGATCTTGCCGCCGCGCAGCCCTGCGATCTCGGGCATCCGCTCGAAGGCATTCGTGTTCGTGTTCGGTCCGAACACCCGAATGCCGTGCTCCCGCGCCACCGACGCGAGGCGATCCTCGAGCGCCGCGCCCTCGGGGCCAACCTCGCTGAACCCGGCGGTGAAGATCAGGGCGTATGGGATGCCCTTGCGTCCACATTCCTCGATCGCGTCGATGCAGAAGCGCGGGCCCACACTGATGATCGCGAGCCCGACCGGATCGGGGATGTCGACGACGCTCTCGTAGACCGGGACATCACCGATCGACCCGCCCTTCGGGTTGACGAGGTACACGCGATCGGTGCCGTACCGTGATCGGTACTCGTCGAGCAACGCGCGGGCGTCGCCGTCGCGGTCGACTCGACCGAGGATGGCGACACCGTCGGGGTGAAAGAACTGGTCGAGGTCTTGGCGAGCCTGAGCCACGGGCGTGCAGGTCTAGCGCGGGAGCCCGAGGATGCGCTCGGCGATGATGTTGCGCTGGATCTCCGACGTGCCTCCCGAGATCGTGGTGCCGAACGAGGCGAGGTACCGGTTCACCCACGGCCAGCCGTCGTCCATGCGGAGTGCGTCGTCCGGCGTCTCGACGTCGAGCGCCGGCGCACCGAGACCTTCGGCAAAGCCCAGGAAGAGCCTCTGATTCGCTTCCGAGCCGAACAGCTTCAAGATCACGTGCTCCGGCGCGGTCTCGCCATGCGCGAACTTCGCGAAGCCGCGGTAGCCGAGGCACCGCAAGGCCAGCGCGTCGACATACGCGTTGGCCAACGCGTCGCGCACATCGACCCGCTCGCCCAACCGACGATCGTTGTGGTCCGTTCGGCGGGCTTCGTCGACTGCGAGCTCGAGTGCCCGGTCGAGGCGGGCAGACTCCCAGACCCAGAGCATGCCGCGCTCGTGGCCGAGCGATGCGTTGGCCACCCGCCACCCGTCGTTCAGCTCGCCGAGCAGGTTCTCGCGCGGAACCTCCACGTCGTCGAAGAACACCTCGTTGAAGTCCACCCATGACGTCCGGTTCACCAGGCTCGGGAGCGGGCGGACCGTGATGCCGGGGGTGCTCATCTCGAGCAACAGCACGCTGATCCCCCGGTGCTTCGGTGCCGACGGGTCGGTGCGCACGAAGCAGATGCAGAAGTCGGCGTGGTGCGCACCAGACGTCCACACTTTCTGGCCGTTGATGACGAAGGTGTCGTCGCGCAGCTCCGCGCGCGTCGAGAGACCGGCGAGGTCACTGCCCGCGCCCGGCTCGCTCATGCCCAGGCACGTGGTGCGCTCTGCACGGAGTACGGGGAGAGCCCACTGTTGCTTCTGCTCCTCGGTGCCGAAGTCGACCACCGACGGGGCGAAGATGGACACGCCCTGGATGTTGTACGACCGCCAGATCTGTCGCCGCGCCAGCTCTTCGAAGTACACCATCTGCTGCACCGGGGTCGCGTTGCGTCCCCCGAGCTCAGGGGGCCAGCCCGGCACGAGCCACCCCGCGTCGAACAACGACCGTTGCCAGCGCCGCGCCCACTCGGGGATGTGCGCGCTCGACTGTGGACGTTCGCGCTTCTCCTCGGGCGGCGGCAGATGCTCGTCGAGCCAGTCGTCGAGCTCCGCGCGAAACCGCTCGGTCGCCTCGTCGTAGTGGAGCTGCACGCGGCGACTGTAGGACACAGCCGCGACGGCACATCGGCCGTCGCGGCCTCACCAGGTCAGAACGCGGCGTCGACGGTGTTCCACATGTCCGGGAAGAACCACAGTGCCAGTCCGAGCGCAATCAAGCCGATGCCACCACTGCGCAACCGAGCTGGGGCGCTGAAGAACGCCGCGACAACCCAGCACACCACGGCCACGAGCCTCAGGATCGCCGTCGACTCGTCTACGGGCCCGAACGCTGCGAGAAACGCCAGCATCTGGGGACTCCTCTCGACCGGGGACGCCGGCCCCGTCGGCCGAGCTGTGTCCCTCGTGCCCTCTTGGATGCCCAAAAACGCCACCACCTAATCTGCTGGCGACTTCGAGGAGGACCCATGGGAAGGCTCGACGACAAGGTCGCAATCGTCACCGGCGGTGCCCGGGGGCAGGGCGAAGCCGAGGTCCGAACCTTCGTGGAGGAGGGGGCGCGGGTCGTCTTCGGCGATGTGCTCGACGATCGCGGCGAGAAGGTTGCGGCCGACGTCGGCGATGCCGCGATCTATCAGCACCTCGACGTAACCCAGCCCGACGAATGGGACGCCATCGTCGCGTCCACCATCGAACGCTTCGGACGAGTCGACGTGCTGGTGAACAACGCGGGCATCCTGCGGGTGCGCATGCTCGACGGTCACACGCTCGACGACTACATGCAGATCATCAACATCAACCAGGTGGGTTGCTTCCTCGGCATGCGTGCGGTCACGCCACACATGAAGAAGCAGCGCAGTGGTTCCATCATCAACACGTCATCGACGTCGGGATTCGTCGGCACGATGGGCCTGGTGGCCTACACGGCCAGCAAGTTTGCAGTACGCGGCATGACCAAAGTCGCGGCGATGGAGCTCGGGCACTTCGGCATCCGGGTGAACTCGGTGCACCCCGGTGGGATCAACACCGAGATGCTCGACCAGCCCGAGTTCGCGAACCTCGACCAGGGTTCCGCCTACATCGGCCAACCGATCCCGCGCATCGGGACTCCGGAAGAGGTGGCCAAGATGATGGTGTTCCTGGCGTCGGAGGACAGCTCCTTCTCGACCGGGTCGGAGTTCATCATCGACGGCGGCTACATGACCGGGCCGTTGATCCCCGGGCTTGCCGACGAGGACTGATCCCATGACCGAAGACACGCCGGCACCGGACGCCTCACTCGGGCTCGTGCTCGACTGCGCCGATCCCAAGGCGCTCGCGCCGTTCTGGGCAGCTGTGCTGCGATACGTGACGGTTGGAGCGGTCGACAACTACACGTTGCTCACGCCCGACGGTCGCGAGGGGCCGAACCTCCTCCTCCAGCGCGTACCCGAGGTCAAGGCGGGAAAGAACCGGATGCACCTCGACCTGCACGTCCCCGACATCGAAGCCGAAGCGGCGCGCTTGGTGGCGTTGGGGGCCCAGCGACTCGAAGCCTCACCGTCGATCGAGCACGGGAGCACGTGGATCCGGATGGCCGACCCCGACGGCAACGAGTTCTGCGTCTGCGACCATACCGACGGGTGATCGTCGGCGGTCTCAGTCGGCTCGGCTG
>JBBECS010000044.1:53618-71749 GCA_040881685.1 Acidimicrobiia bacterium
CTCGGCTGCGATCGCGTCGTCGTGGATCGACGACTGCTGACCCGGGAGCAGCTCGGCGAACGACGCGTTGGTCCACGGGTACGAGTCCCAGAACATCGTCGCGACGTCGTCGACCATTCCCGGTTCGGCGATCTCGGGGTGGATCCGCGCGATCTGCCTGGTGACGACGCGCGCACGCTCTTCAGGCGGTAGCTGGCCCTCTCGCGCAGCCGGTGACTGGCGAGGCTGCCCGTGCGCAGGCTGGCGCGCTCGCGTCAGTGAGGCCCTCCATCGTGTCGCTGACCGCGCGAGCCAGCATCTTCGGCGGGATCGGGTCCTCGCGCTGCTGCGGTGACAGGTCGAAGTGTGGATAGAGGTTCTCCCGGGTGTCGCGCATGCGCGTGCGAACACCACGAATGTCGTAGAAGCACGACAGGTTCTCGTGCGACGTGACGAAGCGCCGGAGCTCGAGGCCGCAGCGCGCGAGAGAGTGAGGCGTGTAGTCGTGGTGCTCCGGCACGCGCATTGGGCCGAACTCGCCGTACGTTCCGTCACCGAAGTGGTGCGTCCACGCCCGCCCGCGGGTCTCCCCGCTCGCTTCGAGCACCCGGACGCTGTGGCCCAGCGCCTCGAGCTCCACCGCGGCCGTGAGTCCGGCCATGCCCGCGCCGATGATCGTGATGCTCTTGCGAGGTTGGCCGCGGTCAGCGTCTGCGATCGCTCGCAGCTCGTCGTCCACTCGACTCATCGGGCGTACCTTCCCAAGCAGCCCAGCCCGCCGGGGAGGTTAGCGACGGCTCTCGGGCCGCGCTGTGCGCGAGCATCTGTGTGTGCGCGATGACGAGGGGGAAGATCACCTCCCGATCGAGCTGGGTCCCGTTTCCAACGGCGAGTACGACCCGGTGCCGATGTCGGCCGTCGGTCGCGAGACGGTGAGTCGCACGCGCGAGGCGGTCGACGACCACGCTCGCCGCCTCGGCATGTCCCGGCGCTCGTTCCTGCGCACGAGCATGGCCTCGGCCGTGATGTTGATGGCGCTCGATGCCTGCAGCGGTGAAGAGCGCGCCAGCCGCGGCAAGCCGCCGGGCGGTCAGCTGAACGTCCCCGAGCCGACCACGACGGAACCCACCCTCCCGTCGACCGACTTCGTCATGGATGTGCAGACGCACTTCCTCGACTTCACCGAACATCCCGACGCGATCGCCTTCGGGGACGGCTTCCCGCAGGCCGCCTGCGGCGACGCCGACAGTCGCCTGTGCTTCTCGATCGACCACTATCTCGAGGAGGTCTTCCTCAGGAGCGACACGAGCATCGCGGTCGTGTCGGCGCTCCCGATCGCGCCGGAGGGCAACGCACTCTTGATCGAAGACATGGAGCGCGCCAGGAGCATCGCCGAGCGTCTCTGCGCCGAGGAGCGCGTCCTGATTCACGGGCAGGCGCTGCCGGCGTTCGGACCACTCGATGCGCAGCTCGCGGCCATGGATGCGCTCGTGGCCGAACATTCGATCGCCGCATGGAAGGTGTACACGCACGCGCCCGGGCGAGGGTGGTACCTCGACGACCACGAGGCTGCCCAACCCCAGGTCGGCAACGCGTTCCTCGACAAGGTGCGCGAGGTCGGTCCGCCGATCGTGAGCGTCCACAAGGGCCTGGCCCAAGGAAGCCGCTACGCGTCACCCGAAGACATCGGGCCGGCCGCCGCCGCGCACCCCGACGTCTCGTTCGTCGTGTACCACTCGGGCTACCAGACCTCGTACCGAGAAGGTCCTTACAACCCGGACGGCCCTGGGGTCGACCGCTTCGTGCGCTCCCTGCGCGACGCGGGAATCGGGCCCGGCGCGAACGTCTACGCCGAGCTGGGGTCGACCTGGTATCTCCTGATGCGAGATCTCGATGCGGCGGCGCACGCCCTGGGAAAGCTCCTGGTCACCGTCGGGCCCGACCGCGTCGTGTGGGGCACCGACTCGATCTGGTACGGCTCACCGCAGTCACAGATCGATGCCTTCCGAGCGTTCGAGATCACGCCCGAGTACCAGGAGACGTACGGCTACCCGGCGCTCACCGACGACGTGAAGCGCAAGATCCTCGGTGCCAACGCGGCAGCCCTGTACGACGTCGAACCGGTCTCGACGAGCTGCGAGTTCAGCCCCGACGACATCGCGGCTGCCCGTCAGGCGCTCCCAGCCCGCCGCGCGTCCTACGGTCCTCGCACGGCACAGGCCGTGCGGACCCTCGCGCGCGACCACGGGTGGGTCGGCTTCTGACCCTCTTGGGCTAGGGCAGCCGCTCCGCCACGAGTTCGGCCGCCGCGCGCGCGATCGCCGCCTGCGCCGCGCGACCCACGTCGTGGCGGTCATCGGTCGAGACGCCGATGAGCACGATCAGGTCGTCGGTGCGGATGTGGACGTTGCCGTCTTCGGCAAGGAACGCCTCGTCGCCGAGCCCGTCGATCTCTTCCGCGAGGTCCTTGCGATCGTCCTCGAAGTCGTCGAGCGCGTCCTTCGCCGGCCGCTCTTCGATGTAGAGCTCGTACGCGTTGTCGGACTCCCGCGTTGAGCTGGACTGCGCGAGCCACTCGCAGAACGTGCCCGAGATCGTCCGGTCGGTGTCGAGCACGCCCTCTCGCGTTGGCTCGCCGAGCACCGCTTCGGCTTCGTCGTCGGTGAGGAGGCTGCACGCGTCTTCGATCCCGCTGTCAGTACACGCGGCGAGCCCCAGTACGAGCACGAACACGAGCAGCCCCACCCGAGCGCTCATCCGGCTTCGGCCTCTGCCTCCGCCTCTCGCGCCTGCTCGGCTGGCGTTGCGACTCGCGACGACGGTCCCATCGCAAAGTAGATGGCCATCAGCGCGTACACAACGAAGCATGCAGCCGCGCTCACGAACGCGAGCCCGATCGTCGCGCCATAGACGACGGGACCAACCAATGATCGCCGAATCGCGAGCTTGACCCGTTCAGGTGCGATGCCTTCGACCAGCAGCTCGGGACGACGATCGAGTCGCATCCACATGCCGAGGAACGCAAGCCCGATCCCAAGCATGGCGGTGCTGTAGATCGCCGCCGCGATGTGCGCGTTCGCGCCGCCGTCGCGCATGTAGGTCGCCAACAGCGAGGTCGGGAAGGGCAGAAAGGCGATCCCGAGGAGCAGAAGCAGGTTCAAGAACATCAGCGGGCGATCGACGGTCGTGATCCGCTCGAACATCGAGTGATGGCTCACCCACATGATCCCGATCACGACGAAGGACAGGATGAACGCGGCGAAGGATGTCCAGTCGTCGACCAGCGCGTCGAACAGGTCGCCGTCCTTGACCTTCGGAACGTCGAGGGTGAGGACGAGCAGCGTGATCGCGATCGCGATCACTCCGTCGCTGAACGCCTCCATCCGCAGCGTCGTCGTGCTCGGGATCCTCCCGCGGCCTCGACCGGAAACTGATGCGGGCTGCGCCACCCGCCCACGCTATGCAATGCAGCAGCGGTCGGTGCGAACAAGCCGATCGGGGTGGAGGACCCGCAGGATGGCCAAGCGCTCCCGATTCCTCGAGCAGACCCAGGTGGCGGCCCTCGCCGACCAGCCCGACGGCTACCGCGCCGTGCTCACCGACGACTGGAACTGCCCGATCGTCCCCCACGGCGGGGTGGTGACCGCGGTGGCGCTGCGGGCGACGGCGGCGGCCCTGGATGCTCCAGAGCAGCGCCTGCGCTCCCTCACCTCGACCTTCATCGCGCCGGTGCAGCCTGGCGCCATCGATGTGGACGTCGAGGTGCTGCGTCGAGGTCGCTCGATCTCACAGGTCTCCGCGTCAGCGCACAACGTGGGCGAGGCTGAAGGGCTGCGCTGCGTCGCCGTGTTCGGGGGCGAGCGGCGTGGCTTCGAGTTCACCGAGCTCGAGATGCCGGATGTGCCACCGCCCGACGAGTGCCCGTCGTGGCGTGACGCTCCTGCGGACGCTCCGGCGCGCCACGTCGTGTTCAACTTCTGGGACCACGTCGAGAGCCGCATGGCGCTCGGCCACCTCCCGTGGATGCCCTACGAACCGACCACGGCGCAGCGTGTCTACTGGTACCGCTTCGATGAGCCGCCCGTCGTCGACGGCTCTCTCGACCGACTTGCGCTCGTGGCGCTCTGCGACACGATGCCCGGCGCGGTCGCCGAGCGGCTTGGCAGCGGGGACGGCTGGATACCGCCGAGCATGGATCTCACCGTGCACCTGTTCGGCGACACATCGGCGGAGTGGATTCTTGCGAACAACCGCGCCCACCACGCCGGGGACGGCTACGCGTCGGTTGACATCGAGCTCTGGGACCCGAACGGACAACTGCTCGCGTACGCGACGCAGACGATGTTCTTCGCGTTCTTGGACTAGAAGCGCTCAACCCACGGGGTGGCTCGCTCTACGAGATGCCGGGGGTGATGGTCTGGTCGTCGGTCGGCACGGCTGAGGCGTCGATCGGGAAGCCGTCCGCGTCGTAGACCGGCGCCTCAGGGTCGCGTTGATCCTCGTCCAAGCCCTCCGCACGGGCCCGACGTCGAGCTCGCTTCTCGGCCTGGCGTTCCTGCCGAGCGATCTCGCGCTGGCGTTTCTCGAAAGTGGGTCGCTGCTTGTTGCGACTGCCCACGGTGATCTCCTGGGTCGGGGGGTTCTGTACGCGCAACCGCCGGGAACCTGGCAGTTCCCGGCGGGCGCGGGTGACGTCAGACGACGCGGACGTTCTGGGCTTCTTCGCCCTTCCGGCCCGGGGCCACGTCGAACTCGACCGTTTGACCTTCGTCGAGGGTTCGGTAGCCGTCGCCTTGGATGGATGAGAAGTGGACGAAGACGTCGTCGCCGCCCTCACGCGAGATGAAGCCGTAACCCTTCTCGGCGTTGAACCACTTCACTGTGCCTTGTGTTGCCATTCCGTCGTGCTCCCATGTGTGTCTCTGCCCCGTTCCATGCCAGCAAGCCGACTCGGGGCTGCGTACGGGACTCGGTAGCGAAGGTGCACGACGCGGCTGGTCTCACGGGGAACAGCGACAAGAGAGGCCGAACCGGTGAAATAGTGCGTGTCGCGGCTTTACAACCGATTGCTGACACCACAACGGTAGCAGACCCCGGATCAGCGCCTGTACACCGGCACTTCCTCGGGAACCGTTGCCGGCTCTCGGCGCCGGGCGAAGTGGAAGTAGACGAGCAGGCTCGCCACCGCCGCCCAGGCACACCACAGTGAGGTCACGGCGTCGGCTCTCACCCACGCCAAGAAGACCACGGCAGAGAGGTTCAGGGCGCCGAAGATCACGATGCGCCGATGGCTGGAGATGAGGAAGGCGCCACACGTCGCGATCACGTACAGGACCGTCACCAGGTCCGCGTGCGCGCCGGCGCCGGTGTACTCGAGTGTGTGCCCGCTGATCCTCGCCGCGATGCCGTCATCGGTCATGGCCCAGGTGAGGTACAGGCCCACTGCCGCACCGATCGCGAGCAGCGCGCCGATCCATCGTCGACGGCTCCGGAGCGGTTCCACGAGGAGGATGCTCAAGGGGACGAGCAGCGGCAACAGCGCCCACGCATAGAGGACGTAGGCATACAGGGCGACCCGGCCGGCCGACGCCGGGAGGTGGCCCTCGAGGTCGAGCCACACGAAGCCTTCGGCAGCTTGGTGCGCGGCGAACCCAAGTGGGAGCGCGGCGAGGGGGAGCTCGCGTCGCGAGTGCGGCTCGGTGAGCGTCGCCACGCCAATTGCCCCGACGACTGCGGCGCCCACAAAGTCGGCCTCAGCAGAGAAGCACATGCAGCACTCCCTGTCGCTCGGTCCGGGGGACGGTACGCCCCGGTAGCGCAAATGCCAAGACTTTTTGCCCGTGGAATCGAACCACGAACATGCGGCGATGGCGGCCTAATCTCTCGGCATGCGAGACAAATCCCCGCGATCCGGCAAAGACAAAAAGCAGGGCAAGAGCCTCAAAGAGAAGCGCGCGGTCAAGAACGCCAAGCGCGCGGAGCGATCAGCCCACCGCTCCGACTAGCGCACGCGGCGCGGCTCCCGAACGGGGCGGCGTGACGGCTTCGACGCAGGGCAGCGGCTCGTCCCGAACTTCTAGTTCGCGTCCGCGAGGGCGTTGATCTTGTCCAAGTGCGGCTGTTGCTCGGCTGAGTCGAGGAAGGACGCGAGGAATGAGTTGCGCGCCAAGTCGCAGAGCTCGTGCGCGCTCAGCCTCAGAGCGTGTGCAGTCGCCGTGTAGTTCTCGGTGACGTATCCACCGAAATATGCGGGATCGTCGGAGCTCACCGTCACGCGCACACCGCGGCGCAGCAGATCCGCGATGTTGTGCTCTTCGAGTGTCGGGAACACGCGGAGCTTGACGTTGGACAATGGGCACACGGTGAGGGGAACCTGCTCCGCGATCAACCGCTCCACGAGGCGTTCGTCCTCGGTGCATCGCACGCCGTGGTCAATTCGATCGACGTGCAAGAGATCGAGCGCCTGCCACATGTACTCGGGTGGTCCCTCCTCCCCCGCATGCGCAACGGTGCGCAGTCCGTGCGCTCTCGCACGATCGAACACCTCGCAGAACTTCTCTGGCGGATGCCCGACCTCGGCCGAGTCGAGACCGACCGCGGTGATGTCGGCGCCATGAGCGACTGCCGCATCGAGCGTGCCCATGGCTGACTCCGCGCTCTGATCCCGCAGGAAGCACAGGATCACCCGCGACGACACGCGCAGCTCGCGCTCCCCGTCCGCCAGCGCGGCGTGGATGCCCTCGACGACGATCCCGTAGGCAATCCCACGGTCGGTGTGGGTCTGAGGGTCGAAGAAGATCTCGGCGTGGCGGACTCCGTCGGCGGCCGCTCGACGGAGGTACGCCATGGTCAGGTCGTAGAAGTCGCGCTCGGTCACCAGCACTCGGCACCCCGCGTAGTAGATGTCGAGGAACGACTGGAGGTCGTCGAACACATACGCGCGCCGCACGGCCTCGACGTCGGGATACGGCACGCGCACGCGGTTTCGCTCTGCCAGAGCGAACATCAGCTCCGGCTCGAGCGTCCCTTCGATGTGCAGGTGCAGCTCCGCCTTCGGGAGCACCGCGATGAGCTCGTCGGCGTTCATGGCATCAGTCTCTACCGAAGTCGGCCAGGCGATACCGGCGGTTGCCGAGGATCCGCTCGCACGACCGGCAGTCGAACCGCCGCCACGGCTCGGCTTCGACAAGCCCGCGCCGGCCGCACAACGCGAAGTAGTCCCACTCGGGCATCGCTGTCCCCGAGAATCGTCGGCGCCGCCATCGCCGATCGGCCCGTTTCCGGTATGCGAGATGGACGCGCCCGGTGAGGTCGGGCCCGAGCGCGAGTGCGAGACCGGTGAGCTCGTCCGCGCGTGGACGTCTCGGCGGCTTGGACCGACGGGGGCTGATGGGCCTACTGAAGCACGTCCTAGGGTGGCGGCGGATGGCTGTTCTGACGGAACGCCTGCACGGCGCGAGCCTCGTCGATGATCCCTATCCGTTCTACGCGCGCCTTCGCCAGGAGGCCCCAGTCTGGCGCCTCCCCGGCACGAACGGCTTCTTCGTCAGCACTTGGAACCTCGTCGCCGAGGTCGTGACCCGCGTCGACGACTTCTCGAACCACTTTCGCCACATGCTGTACACGGAAGACGACGGCTCGCTCGGTGTGCTCGCGTCGGAGTCGGGTCCTGACGTGTTCGCGGGCGCCGATCCCCCGGTGCACACCGCGCATCGCAAGCTGTTCCAGCCCGCGTTCACCCAGAAGAAGATGCAGGAGCTCGAGACATATGTGGCGGGGCTCGCCGACGAGCTCCTGGACGGCGTCGTCAACGCCGGTCGCGTCGACGCCGCGGCACAATTGGCCAACCCGCTCCCGATCCAGGTGATGGCCGAACGCGTCATCGGGTTCCGCGATGTGGACGTGGTGGAGACGCAGCGCTGGATGTTCGCCGGCTCGCACTTCGCCGGAGGTCTCGTCCGCCTGGACGAGATGGCAGCACTCGGCGCGGTGGCAGCCGGTCTCGCGCCCTGGGTGGACTCGCAACTCGACGACGCGCTCGGCGGACCGCCGACCGAAGATCTGATGGGCGCGACGACGACCGCCGTCCACGCGGGCAACCTGACGAGGGATGAAGCCGCGTTCAACCTCATGGTCGTTCTCGGCGCGGGCGGCGAGACCACCACCGGCTTGATCGGGAACGCGATCCGTGTCCTCGCCGAGCGCCCCGAGCTCCAGAGCGAGCTCCGGGCCGAGCCTGCTCTGGTGCCGGCATTCGTCGAGGAAGTGCTGCGCTTCGAGTCACCATTCCGGTTCCACCCCAAGTCGGCGCCGTACGACACCGAGCTCGGCGGCGTCACGATCCCAGCCGGGGCGATGGTCGCGCCGATGTGGGGCGCCGCGAACCGCGATGAGAGCGTCTTCGAGAAACCCGACGAGGTCATCCTCAATCGACCGAACGTGCGGCTGCACACGGGCTTCGGACGCGGCATCCACTACTGCATCGGCGCACCGCTGGCGCGCCTCGAAGCACGCGTCGTGCTCGAGCGACTCCTGGCGCGCACGACAACCTTCGTGCGCGACGACCACGACGCACCCCGGTGGGAGCTGGGGATTTGGATGCGCCGCCACGAGGCGCTCCCGATCGTCGTCGAGGCTGCATGAAGCTGGCCGATCGAATCACGATCGTCACGGGCGGCGCCTCAGGGATCGGTGCGGCGACCGTGCGCCTGTTTGCCAGTGAGGGCGCGCGTGTCGCTGTGCTCGACGTGGACGTAGCCGCGGCCGAGGCCGTTGCCGCGAGCATCGCCGACGCAGTCGCCGTCGAGGCCGACGTCTCCGACTCGGCTGCCGTCGACGCGGCCGTGACTCAGGTGGTGGACGGGCTCGGCCGGGTCGACGTGCTCGTCCATTGCGCGGGCGTCGACGTGGGTGAACAGTGGAAGCAACGGGTGTTCGACGCGACGGTCACACAGGGCAAGGCGCGGGCCGCGCGCTCTCCTGCGCCGACCCTCGGTCTCAGCGAGAACCTCGACGACGAGTCGTGGCGGCGGGTCTTGGCCGTGAACCTCGACGGAACCTTCTACTGCTGTCGTGCGGTGCTTCGGCACATGGTGGAGCAGCGCTCGGGCGTCATCATCACGATGGCGTCGAACGCAGCCCAGCTCGGGATCGCGGGCCTGCCCCACTACGTCGCGTCGAAGGCGGGTGTCATCGGGCTCACGCGCACGCTTGCGCGCGAGTTCGCTCCGATCGGGATCCGGGTGAACGCCATCGCGCCCGGTGGTGTCGACACGCCGATGTTCGAGCGCCATCCCGAGGCTGTCCGCACTGCTGCGACCACGAACGCCCCCCTCGGTCGCATCGCGTCGGCGGAGGAGATCGCTCAGGTCGCGCTGTTCCTCGCGAGCGATGACAGCAGCTACCTGGTCGGCGAAACCGTGAATGCGAACGGCGGAACCTTCCTACCCTGAAGAACCCTGACGGCTTCTCGGTAGAGTGCCGCCCGTGACTACTACCGCATCGTCGACCAGCACCGCTCACCCACTCGATCTCCTCACGCCGGACGAGATCAAGCAGGCGGTTGAGATCGTGCGCGCGAGCGGACGAGTCCCCGAGGGGTCCGTGTTCGTGCACGTTCGACTCCATGAGCCGGCAAAAGAAGCCGTGGCCGCGCACGGCGCGGCCGACCCGGTCGACCGCGAGATCGAGATCCAGATCGTGCCCGGTCCCGGCTTGGAGGTGATCGAGGCGATCGTGTCCGTGACCGCGCGTGAGATGCGCGACTGGCGCGTCGTCGAGGGGATGCGGCCAACGCTCCTCTTCGGTGAGTCGGCGAACGCGATCGGCAAGGTGCGAGCGCACCCCGACTGGCAGGCCGCCATGCGCAAGCGCGGCCTCACCGACCTTGACCTCGTGCAGATCGATCCGTGGCCGGCGGGCAGCTTCGACAGCCCGCACGAAGCGGGGCGGCGGATCAGCCGGTGCATCTCGTTCGTCCGGGAGTCCAAGACCGACAATGGCTACGCCCGTCCGATCGAGGGAGTCATCGCCTTCTACGACCAGGGTGCGGGCGAAGTGCTCGAAGTGATCGACCTGGGCGTCGTGCCCCTCCCGCCGAACCGCGGCTCGTACCTGCCGGAAGACGTCGGCTCGATGCGCACCGACCTCAAGCCGCTCGAGATCTCCCAGCCCGAGGGGCCGAGCTTCACCGTCGAGGGCAACCTCGTGCGCTGGCAACGCTGGTCGTTCCGCGTCGGCTTCGACCCATACGAGGGACTGGTGCTCCACACGGTGAGCTACGAAGACGACGGTCGATCGCGAACGGTGCTGCACCGTGCGTCGATCAGCGAGATGGTCGTCCCGTACGGCGATCCGAATCCGATGCACGGGTGGAAGAACGCGTTCGACGCGGGCGAATGGGGTCTCGGCCGGATGGCCAACTCCCTCAAGCTCGGGTGCGACTGCTTGGGCGTCATCCACTACTTCGACGCGGTCCTGGCCACCGAAGCGGGCGATCCGTACGTCGTGGAGAACACGATCTGCATGCACGAGGAGGACTACGGGATCCTCTGGAAGCACCACGACATGCAGGGAGGCACGAACGAGACCCGGCGGTCACGCCGCCTCGTCGTGAGCTCGATCGCCACGGTGGGCAACTACGAGTACGGCTTCTACTGGTACTTCTATCTCGACGGGAACGTGCAGCTCGAGGTGAAGCTCAGCGGGATCATCTCGCCGATGGCGGTTGCGCCCGGCGAAGTCCCTGAGTTCGCCACGATCGTCGCGCCAGGCCTCGCCGGGCCGAACCACCAGCACATGTTCTGTGCGCGACTCGATCTCGATGTCGACGGGACGGAGAACTCGGTGTTCGAGGTCGAGGCCGAGCGGGTGCCCGTAGGACCTTCCAACCCGTGGTCCAACGCGTTCCGGCAGCGCGCGACGCAGCTCGAGACCGAGCGCGGTGCGCAGCGGGAGACGAACGCGGCCACGTCACGATGCTGGAAGGTGGTGAACCCGTCACGAACGAACACGCTTGACCAAGCCGTGGGCTACAAGCTCGTGCCCACGATGTCGACACCGACACTGCTCGCGCATCCCGATTCGAGTGTCGGTCGTCGGGCCGGGTTCGCGTGCCACAACCTCTGGGTCACGCCGTACGAGCGCGACGAGCGACGTGCCGCGGGCGACTACCCCAACCAGCACGCTGGTGGGGACGGCCTCCCGCTCTGGACCGACGCCGACCGACCGATCGCCGACACCGATGTCGTCCTCTGGTACACGTTCGGCGTCACCCACTTCGTGCGTCCCGAGGACTGGCCGGTCATGCCGGTCGAGTACACGGGCTTCCTGCTCCAGCCCGTGAGCTTCTTCGACCGCAACCCCGCGCTCGACGTACCGCCGTCATCCGGCAACGGCAGCTGCCACGGCTGAGATCAACCTCGTAGCGGGGCCAGCAGCGCGGTGAGCTCTTTCGGGCGCGTGATGCCGGCCACCTCCGTGCGCTCGAGCCACGACGGCGCGGGTTCCGCGTCGGTTCGCGCCCATTCCGGACCGTCACCCCAATGGCGACGCGTCATCCGCGCGAGCGGATCGGTCACGCCGGCACGCTCGCACGCGGCCGCATATTCGATGCTCGTGCGGCGGGCGCCGTCACGATCCCAGTAGTCCTCCTCCGACGCCCACAAACCGTCGCCCGCGTAGCGCAGGACGGACAGCCCGGGGAAGTCGAAGTAGGCCGAGCCCTCGCTATACGGGTTGTCGCGTCGATTCTGGAGATGGAACACGACCCGGTCGCCCTCGACGATGTGCCAGTCGTACACGCCGTAGATCTCCGGAACGCCTTTCATGACCGCATGGATCCACGCGTCGACTTCGTCGCGACCGTGCAGCGGCCCCCAGAAGTAGTCGTGGTAGTAGACGTCGGGAACGAACAGCTGCGTCCACGAATCCCAGTCTTCGTTCACGTTGCCTACGGTCCACCAGTGGCTGAACGCCTCCTCGATCTCCGCACGGTCGGCAACCATCGAGCGGGTGTATACGTCGGCCAGGTACGGCTCGCAACCGCGCGCCACGAGGAGGCGTCGAAATGAAGTCCTACAAGGTTCTGATCGCGGTCACCGCGCTGAACGTCGCCCTCGTTGCCTCGGCATGGTTCGGCATCGTCGGAGCGCAACCAGGCGGCGCGCAGTCGTCGGATGCGGGCACGCTCCAAGCGTCCGGGTTCGACCTCGTGAACGATGACGGCGTCGTGGTCGCGCAGCTCTACGTGGGGGTCGACGGAACCGGCCAGATCCGACTGCGCGACGCGTCCGGCGAGGTGCGGGTGAAGCTCGGCGCGGGACCAAATGGCTCCGGACTGATCCTGTTCAATGCCGAGGGGGAGCCCGTTCCCGGGGTGTCGGCCAGCACGGACGAGCGGGGCACGAAGATCACCCTCGTCGACGGCGAGCAGAAGAAGACGTTGAAGCCCTGAGGTCAACGTGCGTCGTCAGGCGGGGCGACGTCCGATGATCGTGTGCAGCCCGACCGGAAGTTCCTCGGTACCGAACGACACGCCGACGATTGCTTCGACACCGTGCTCGGCGAGCAGCGCGGGAACTCGTGACGTGTCGACGAGCACGTTGTCATGCCGCTCGTCGTCGCGTCGCCATGATCCGTCCTCATTGCGAAGGAACGTGGTCATCTCGCGGACGAATCGATCCGGAGTGGGAACCGAGAACAGCGCCACGATCGCCCAGTCGTCACCGACGCGTCCCTGGTTCTTGACATCGAGTCTCGCCGTCCCCCACTCGATGTCGCACAGGTCGAGCGCCACCACACCATCGGGACGGAGCGCCTGTGCGATGGCGACGAGCGCGCGGTCGAGCGCGGCTTCATCGGGCAGGTAGCTGAGCGGGTGACCGATCGAGACGATGGCGTCTGCCGATGGGAGCGGGTCGTCTGGCATGACAAGCAGCGAGAGTCGCTCAGCGTCAGGGACGGTCTCGCGGGCGAGCTCCAACATCGCGGGTGAGGCATCCGTCGCGATGACGCGGTGTCCGGCATCCACGAGGTAGCGGGTGAGGAGCCCGCTCCCGCAGCCCAGCTCGAGGACCAGGCCATCCCGCTCGAGCACCGGCTTCAGGAGCTCGAGGATGCCGGGAGCACAGAGGTCCGCGTGGAAGCCGTATCCGAGGTGATGCACGAGCGCGAGGTCACGCCGGTAGTAGGGCTCGTCCATCCCGGGATGTTGCCGCCGCACCAGCGCTGGGAACAACTCCCCTCCCATCGAGCAAGTGACGCACAGCCGTTCAAGAGCGCGGTCCAGCGTCGCTTGCTCGAACGTGTGGCGGGCACAACGATGCCCCGTGAGCTGCAGCGATGCTTCAAGGGGGGCGGTCATGCTGACGATCGGGCGGGACGGACGACGACGCGGCTCGAAGCGAGGTGCGGCCATCGTCATCGCCGCGGTCACGGCGGCGGCCGTCATCGTGCCTGCGTCGGTATCTGCTGCGTCCGTCGAGCACGGGAAGAAGGCCGGCAACGGCGGGCCGCGCGTCATCATCGACACCGACCTGTCGAAGTGGTGGGACGATGCGTCAACGATCGGACTGGCCAACGTCTTGCACGGGCAGGGAAAGCTTCGGCTCCTTGGCATCGTGTCCGACGTGAAGAACAAGACGGCGGTCACTGCTCTCGATGCGATCAACACCGCATACGGGAACGGGAAGATCCCGTTGGGCGCGGTCGCCGGGACCGATGAGGACACCTTTGACCACGGCTACACCGACGAGCTCGCTAGCGCGCTCCCCCACTCGGTCAAGGACAGCGACGACGTGCCCGATGCTGTGGCCGTCTACCGCAAGTTGCTGGCGAAGCAACCCGACCACAGCGTGACCATCCTCTCGGTCGGCGGCTTCACCAACCTGGCCGACTTGTTGGCGTCGAAGGGGGGTCAAGGCAGCAAGCTGGACGGGCGCAAGCTCATCGCCAGGAAGGTGAAGCGGCTCGTGCAGATGGACGGGCTGTTCCCGGGTGGCGGTCCGGCGTTCACGAACCAGAAGATCGACCTCGAAGCGGCGACCGCGGTGGTGGAAGGCGACTGGCCCACACCGATTGCCTGGGTCGACGGGTTCGGCGGGATCTCGACCCGAGTCGGCGGAACGCTGTGCACCGAGGCGCCTCCGAAGCATCCGATGCGCGTCGTGTACGAGATCCTCTTCGAGTGCGCAGAGCCGGGTGACGGGAACTGGGACGTGCCCACACTGCTGTACGCGATCGGCGACATCCCCGATGTCTTCGAGGAGCTGGGCCAGCGCGGCGCAGCCGTCATCAATGACAGCGGCGGGTTGACGTGGGAGACCCCGTCGACTCGTGAGGAAGACCTGTATGTACATGTGACCGACCAAGAGGCTCTGAACGCGCGGATCGATGAGCTCCTCGTCCTTCGGTAACCGAGGCCGCTTCGAGCTCAGCTCGGCAGCGAACGGTCGGGACAAAACGCTGCCGGCAACGTGCCCGGGGCGAGGAGGCAAGAAATGAACGTGCACTCACGCGCCGTGCCTCTACGGATCGCGCTTGTACTTGCAGTGACGATCGCGGGGGTCATTGGTGTTGGCTCGCCCATTGGGGCTGCAGACAAGACAGGTGAAGTCGCCGAGTTCGACCTCGACGTTGGCTATGGCGTGACAGGCGTCGTGGAGTGGCACGACAGCCTGATCGCGATCTCCTACGACGGCGCGGTATTGCGAAGCAGCGATGGTCGGGAGTGGGAGCAGGTGCAAACACTCGGGCTCGAGGTGGAGATCCAGGACTATGACCGTGAGGACGTGAGCTTCGATGGCCTCACGACGGCCGGCGACACGCTGATCGCCATCGGCAACCACCGTGTCGTCGCCAAGAAGGGATTCCAGGAGCTCACACCGTTGGTGTGGGTCTCCGAGGACGCCGAGAGCTGGCAGCTCACCCAAACTTCGGGGCTCGACCCCGACGGCTACCTCTGGACGGCCGCGGCTCACGACGACGCCCTCGTCTTCGGCACCGGCGCGGTCACGAAGAAAAGGAATGGAATCGTGGTGTGGGCATCGTCCGATGGTGTCCAGTGGCGGCGCATCGAGTCAACACACTTGAACAGCCCTCAGAAGTACAGCTTCCACAGAACGGACAACGTTGCTGTCGGGCCCGACGGGCTCCTGGCAGTCCAAATTGTGGGAGACCGCGGCTCCAGGGACGACGAGACCTTCGGGATCTGGCGTTCAACGGACGGGCTCGAATGGGAAGAGCTCGACTACTCGGGACTGGACTCCCTCGACCGTCCCAACAGCGATGAAGCGCCGCTCGTCGCGGCCGTCAATGGCGGCTATGTGGGGGTCGGGGTCGTCGACGGGCGCATCACACTTTTTCAATCGAGTGACGGCGCAAGCTGGTCGGATGAACAGACCCTCGATGACGCTCCCGTTGAGGAGGTCAGCGCCGTCGTGGTCTTCCACGGTGACCTCATCGTGCTGGGAATCCGTGGCTACGACGAGCTCGTTGTCGCGCGCATCGCCACAAGCAGCCTGTGAACCTCACGCGCAACTGGAGGCGGCGGCCGGAATCGAGTGCTTGGATCGGGGTAGTGCTCGCGCGCTCGCGCGGCTGACGGACGCGCATTTCCAACTCTGAACGAACAACTGGAGGCGGCGGCGCCGGCTCTCCGCTCACCTTGAACTCGGTGAACGTTCCCTCCGGCGTGATGCGCCACGCGTACCGTATCGAACTCGATCCAGACCGCACGCGGTACTACCGACTGCTCTGGGACCTCACCTAAGCAAGCGAAGCTTCAGACGGCGAGCAAGGTGCCGCACACTCAGCACCCACCTGGTCCCGAAGCGTTGTTCAGTCCTAGTTGTTCAACCTCACGTCGAGTAGTCGGCGGCGTCCGCGTGAGCAACGTGCGGAAGCTGGGACCAGATCGCAACTACAAGCATTTCCTCGTAACGCCGGAGCCACTTGTAGAAGCACTGGCGCGAGATCCCGTAGTACCGGCACGTCTGAGCGACACTGCCCGTGACCTCGGCCGCGTGTCGCAGCATCGCCAGGCGGTGTCGGATCTTGCGTTGCTGGTCTCGATCGTCCATCAGGATCTCCTCTCACAGGAAACCCCAGATGTAAACAACCTCCGTCAGTTCTTCATGGTGCCCCCGGCAGGATTCGAACCTGCGACATCTGACTTGTAAGAGCGCCTGAGCACGCCCGGCGATTCCCGACACCTCTAGCGCTGCCCTGACCAAGCGGCGCGCTTCGTCAGTCGATTCGGACGAACTCCCGCTCGGCGTCGTGATCGAGTGTCGGTGCACCATCGACGACGATGTCCACACGGCTGAGTGGGTCATCTCGTGCGACGTAGGAATCTTCGGCGGCCATCCATGTGACCCAGGCGTCTCGAGCTTCGGCACCGTCGCGCTCAAGACCGCGCTTGAGGCGCAGATCCGGCGGTGCTTCAACCCACACGGCAAGAGCCAGTCGATCAGCCCACTCGCTTCGACTCGAACTGACGCCTTCGATAATGACGACTGGTTGGGGTAAGACTTCGCGCCAGTCGCCAAGCGTTCGCCGATCCCAGTCGTACCAGCGATACCGTGCCGATCGTCCTTCTGCCAGAGGATCGATGACTTCTTCCAGCATGCGTGGCCACCAATCGGTCGGGTTGTCCCAGGACGCGAAGTGGTCGGTCGCAACGATCGACGCGCCAGAGAGGCTGCGAGGCCGTCCTGCGAACGTGGTCTTTCCGGCGCCGCCGCACCCGTCGATCGCTACGAGCCGTACGTCACTGTCCAAGCGGCGGATCCGCTGAGCAAGTTCGTCGAACAACTCGACGGTGCGCACCTCGTCACACTACGAGCCCATCAAGTCTGGTCGACGGGTTGAATACGCCTGGGCGTGCAAGGCTTGAGATGTGCCGGCTGGACCACCGCGTGGCGAAGTGACAACTCCGGCGATCGTGGCCAACCTTGCCCGTGGTCAGTCGTTCCGCTTGGTATGGGTCAATGAGCTCGGTGGACTGACCTTCGAGATGCGGTACGAAGACACAGACTGCTTCCTGAAGTGGGCGCCAGTGGGCAGTGGGCTCGATCTAGCCGGCGAAGCTGCTCGCCTCAGATGGGTGGCGCCGTTTACGACAGCTCCGCGAGTGCTCGACATCGGCGAGGACAACGGCGGATCCTGGTTGCTCACTCAGGCCATCCGTGGGAACTCCGCAGCGAGCGAACGCTGGACAAGCGATCCTGAGCGAGCCGTGATCGCGATCGGGCAAGGACTTCGACACCTCCACGACCGCGCGCCCGTTACCGAGTGCCCATTCACGTGGTCGATCGAGGACCGAGTAGGCACCACGCGCCAGCGCTACGCAGATGGGCAGCTCGACCCCACCAGATGGGACGAACGCAATCAGGGCCTCGAAATCACGAACGCGCTTGCGCGCCTCGATCGCCCGCCGTCCATCGATCGCTTGGTGGTGTGTCACGGGGATGCGTGCGCGCCCAACACCCTGGTCGGAGAGGACGGGCTTTGGGCGGGTCATGTCGACTTTGGTTCACTGGGCACCGCGGATCGTTGGGCGGACCTGTCGATCGCGACGTGGAGCACCGAATGGAACTACGGGCAGGGCTGGGAGCGGCCGCTGCTTGAGGCTTATGGCATTGAGCCCGATGAGGAACGCACCGAGTTCTACCGACTCCTCTGGGACCTCAGCTGAGGGACGTGCGTTCCCACTGAATCCGCGCGCCCCTGTGCAGGCCCCGCGTTTCCTAACCCGCACCCATCTCGGTACGACGGTCTGCGACCTCGGTATGTGATATGGGTGAGCTAGGACCAGATGAGGACGACGAGCAGTGCTGAACCCCCGAACGCGAACCAAACAGGCGCGGTGACACCCCACGCGCCGGCGACCGCGCCCCCGATGACTCCACCCAGCACTATTCCACCTTGGACACCGAGCAGGTAGATGCTGCTGACCCGCCTTGAGACGCGCCATCTTGGGATGATCAGGGGCGCTGGTTAATGTCAGTACTGCGCCGGACCGGCCACCTTGGCAGCTTGGTCGATCTTGGCGCGGTGGTTTTCCCAGAAGGCCTGTCCAGTTGTTGCAGGAACCCCCCTTCTTCCGTGCCTACCTCACCGTCCAGCTGCTCGCGCAGGATGTCGGCGTGCCC
>JBBECS010000045.1:0-65238 GCA_040881685.1 Acidimicrobiia bacterium
GCAGTCCGCACAGCTCGCCGCGGCGGGCACCAGTCGCGGCCCCGAGGCGCAGCACTACCGCGAACACCGGATCGGTCGTCTCCGCGAGTGTGACCAGCCGGGTCAACTCCGCGGTCGTCGGCGGATGGACCGAGGCGCGACGCGCCTTGGGCACTTCCGCGAACCGTGCCGGGTTGCGCTCGAGCCACTCCCACCGCACCGCGGTGTCCAGCGCCGAACGCGCCACTAAGTGGTTCTTGAGCACCGTGGCCGGCGCGAGCGTGCGCAGCAGCTCGCGGTAGAGGTCGTCGAACGACTTGGGCGTCAGCCGGCCGATCGGGACGTGACCCAATGCCGGGACCAAGTGCTGGTCGATGCACTGCCGATACCGGGTGATGGTGGTCGGCGACCGCTCACCGGTGTCCTTGTGCTCGATCCACTGCTCCAGCAGCTCCCCGAACGTCACCCGCGCCTCGGGCACCGCCGCGGCCGATGTCGGGACCGCCGCAGCTTCGACCTCTTCGATGAGCCCGCGCAGGACCCGTTGGGCCTCTGTCCTGGAACCCCGCACGCTCACGGACTTCTGGCGGTAGCGCCCGGTCAGCGGGTCGCGCCCCAGCGCGACCCGGACCTCGTAACGCTTGCCCTTCTCGATGACTCGGATGCTTCCTCGCACGTCCCCTCCCGACACTTGTGGGATTTTTCTGGGACGCGAAGGACGTGCCTTTTCTGGCGCTCACGCGCAGGCCACCTGACCTGCCCAAACAGGGTGGGCGATACTGGATTTGAACCAGTGACCTCCGCTGTGTGAGAGCGGCGCTCTAACCAGGCTGAGCCAATCGCCCGAACGACGCGGTGGGTTCCGCGAACCGCTGATCGTAGCGCCGGTCCTGTACGCGGCCACCCGACATGGAGCACGATGGCCGATCCAAACCCACAAAGCCCAATAACCACGATCAGTGCGATCACGCTCGCGGTGTCCGACGTGGCTCAGTCGGTCCGCTTTTACCGCGCGCTTGGGTTCGAGCTCTTCGCCGGTGACGAGCACTCAGCCTTCGCGACGTTCCGCGCCGGCACTGGCTTCCTCAACGTGCAACGCGACCCCGACCACGCGCCGCTTCGCTCGATCTGGGGGCGCGTGATCTTCTGGGTCGACGACGTTGACGGGGTCTACCGCCGGGCGCTCGACGCCGGGTACTCACCCGACATGGAACCGAGCGATGCCCCGTGGGGTGAGCGGTACTTCCACATCCATGACCCCGACGGTCACGAGCTCAGCATCGCCAAGCCGCTCGAAACCTGATCTGGGGTCGCGCCGCTCCCCCTGGCTTCACCATCCCCTCACACAGCGCGGGTGGTGCGATCACGGGGAGCGGCGACGCTTCCAGCATGACCAACGACATCCAGCAGCCCTCCCCCACCGTCCGACCCACCGTCTCGACTGCGCTAGCGACAGCCGCTGTCGCCTCGGCCGGAGCGGGCCTCGTGCACGCCGCCGCCGCGGGCACACACAACGGCGCCGCCACGCTTGCGTGGCTCTTCGCGGCGACAGCCGTAGCGCAGCTTGCGTGGGCCTACGTGGCAATCCTCAGACCACACCGCGCGCTCATCGCAGCCGGCATTGCGCTCAACGCTGGCGCGGTGCTCGCCTGGGTGCTCTCGCGCACGGTCGGCTTGGTTGGCCCGCTCGCCGAGGTCGAAGCCGTCGGCACGCAAGACCTGCTCGCCGCCGTGCTCGGCGGAATCGCGGTCGCCGCCGCGACCGTTGCGCTTACTCGGCGGAATGTGCTCGCGCGTCCGAACGTCATGGGCGCGGGTCTTGCCGCCGTAATGGTCCTAGCGTTGGCGATGCCCGCGATGGCCGCCGAGCACACGCACAGCGCGAGCCACGACGATGACTACGGCGAAAGCACCGCCGCGCACGAACATGGCAGCGAGGGGACCCACGACCACGCGGAAGCCGGCGCAGGTCATGCCCACGGCACCGAATCCGAGCCCGAGGGTGGACCCTTTGTGTCGGTCGACGACCCCCGCCTCACCGACGCCGAGCGCGAGCGGGCGCTCGAGCTGATCGACGAGACCCGCGCCGCGCTCGCGGACTTCCCCGATGAGACGTCGCTGGTCGACGCCGGCTATGTCTCGATCGGCGACGGTCGCCAGGCTGGCAAGTTCGAGCACTTCGTGAACCACACCTACATGGCCGACGGGCGGGAGCTCGACGCCGACGCCATCGAGTCGATCGTGATGCAGGTGCACGCCGACGGCTCGAAGCAGGTCATGTCGGCGATGTACATCCTCTCCCCGGGCTCCACGATGGACGACGTTCCCGACGTCGCAGGTGAGCTCTCGATCTGGCACGACCACCAAAACCTCTGCTGGGACCCGACCGGCACCCGGCTGGCCGGAGTCCTGGTGGACGGCACCTGCCGACCCGGAGGCGTGCTGCGGGCGACCGCCCCGATGTTGCACGTGTGGCTAGAGAACACGCCGTGCGGTCCCTTCGCCGGCATCGAGGGCCATGGCGGGAGCTGCGACCACTCACACTGACCGCCTGAGAGCCTCCGCGATCAAGGGATGCGCGCGGCCCCCGCCCCGCGTGGGAGAATGGCTCCCTTGGATGCCTGAGAGGTAGGTGACGCCGTGGCCAGGAAGGGAAGGGCCCGCCGGTTCCGCGAGGCGCGTGAGCTGAAGCAGGGCTTTGACGACGGCTTGTTCACCGAAGGCGAGAAATCGCTCGCCGACAGCGGCGAAGAAGAGGATCAGCCCACGTGGCGCGACTCCGACGAGGACGAAGCGCTCGACTGGGACGAAGACGATCCCCTCCGCATCGACGAAGGCGGCCGCCAGGCTTCGTAACCCACGTTTTGGCGTCGCTGACTGTCGTATACCGACAGCTATCGACGCCAGAACCAGATCTTGGGCGGGCCGCGAGTCAGGCAGTGCGGGGGTCGACGCGCTCAGGGTCGATGTCGTAGCGGCGGATGGCCTCGGCCACCGCTTCTACCTTCAAGTCATCGGTGCGCGCGAGGCCCTCGAGCACACCCACCACCACGTGCGGCGCGTCGACCTCGAAGTGACGGCGCAACGCAGCGCGCGTGTCGGAGAACCCAAAGCCGTCGGTGCCCAGTGGAATGAACGGTTGGTGCACGAACCGGCCGATCTGGTCGGGCACGGCCTTCATGAAGTCCGTGACGGCGACAATCGGTCCCTCTGCGTCGGTCAGGCACTCCGACACGTAGGACACCTTCGGTGCTTCCTCCGGATGCAGCCGGTTCCACCGCTCGACCGAGAGCGCGTCTTCGCGCAGGAGCTTGTAGCTCGTGGCGCTCCACACGTCGGCAGCAACGTCGTGGTCATCGAAGAGCATCTGCTGCGCCTCGAGCGCGGCCCGCATGGCCGTCCCGCTGGCCAGGATCTGGGCCCGATGCTTCCGCTCCCCCAATGATTCCTTGTAGCGGTAGAGACCCTGCACGATGCCGTCCTGCACGCCGATGGGCATCGCGGGCATCGGGTACGTCTCGTTGTAGAGCGTGACGTAATAGAAGACGTCCTCGGGCTCCTCGCCGTACATGCGCTCGATGCCATCGCGCACGATGACCGCCACCTCGTACGCGAACGCGGGGTCGTACGAGCGGCACGACGGCACCGTTGACGCCAACACATGGCTCTGCCCGTCGCAGTGCTGAAGGCCCTCGCCCGTGAGCGTGGTACGGCCGGCCGTCGCGCCCAGCAGGAAACCGCGCCCCCGCTGGTCGCCGAACGACCAGATCAGGTCGCCCACGCGCTGGAACCCGAACATCGAATAGAAGATGAAGAACGGGATCATGGGTTGGCCCCACGTGGCGTAGGCCGTGCCCGCGGCCGTGAGGGATGCCATCGAACCGGCTTCGGTGATGCCTTCCTCGAGCAACCGCCCGGTGCGGTCCTCCTGGTACGACAGCAGGAGGCTGGCGTCGACGGGTTCGTACTTCTGTCCGAACGGCGCGTAGATCTTCACGTCACGGAACAACGCGTCCAGTCCGAAGGTGCGCGCCTCGTCGGGGATGATCGGCACCACGCGCTTTCCGATGCCCTCGTCCCGCAGCAGGTTACGCAACAAACGGGCGAACGCGCTCGTGGTCGACGCCTGCATCTTGTCGCCGGTGCCGGCGAGGAATTCGGCGTACGCATCGGGCGGAGGAACCCGCACGGGCTTTGATCGCGCCACGCGCTCGGGCAACGGACCGTTGAGCACGTTGCGGCGCGCCATCAGGTACTCGTACTCCGGCGAGTCCTTCCCCGGGTGCCAGTACGGCGGGTCGCCGTCTTCGAGCTCGTGGTCGGGGATCGGCAGGAAGAGCCGGTCGCGGAACACCTTGAGCTCTTCCGCGTCGAGCTTCTTGATTTGGTGCGTCGCGTTCCGGGCTTCGAGGCCGGCGCCGAGCGTCCAACCTTTGACCGTCTTGGCAAGGATCACCGTGGGGCTGCCCTTGTGCTCCACGGCCATCTTGTACGCCGAGTACAGCTTTCGGTAGTCGTGACCGCCGCGCGGCAGTCGGCGCAGATCGTCATCGGTGAGGTGCGAGACCATCTGTTGGAGTCGCGGGTCGGGCCCGAAGAAGTGCTCGCGGATGTACGCGCCGCTCTCGACCGCGTACTTCTGGAACTCGCCGTCGACGGTGGTGTTCATCTTGTTCACCAGCGCACCGTCGACGTCGCGGGCCAGGAGCTCGTCCCACCCTTGACCCCAGATCACCTTGACCACGTTCCAGCCGGCGCCGCGGAAGATCGCCTCGAGCTCCTGGATGATCTTGCCGTTGCCCCGCACGGGGCCGTCGAGTCGTTGCAGGTTGCAGTTCACGACAAAGATCAGGTTGTCGAGCTGCTCGCGGGCCGCGATCGAGAGGCCGGCCATCGCCTCGGGCTCGTCCATCTCGCCGTCGCCGACGAAGCACCAGACCTTGGCCCGGCTCGTGTCGACGATCTCGTGGTGGAGGAGGTAGCGGTTGAAGCGGGCCTGGTAGATCGCGTTCAGCGGACCGAGGCCCATCGACACCGTCGGGAACTCCCAGAACTCGGGGAGCCGCCGAGGGTGCGGATAGCTCGGCAGACCGCCGCCGAACACCTCGCGCCGGAAGCGGTCGAGGTGGTCCTCGGTGAGCCGACCCTCGAGGAACGCTCGGGCGTAGATGCCCGGCGCCGCATGACCCTGGAAGAAGATCTGGTCGCCGAACCCGCCGTCGGTCTTGCCGTGGAAGAAGTGGTTGAAGCCCACGTCGTAAAGCGCGGCCGCGGAGGCGAAGGTGGACAAGTGGCCACCGAGGCCGTCGAAGCGATGGTTGGCGCGATCCACCATCGCCATCGCGTTCCACCGGATGTAGGCGCGGATGCGCTGCTCGATGAGCTCGTCGCCCGGGAACCACGGCTCTTGCTCGGTCGGGATCGTGTTGATGTAATCGGTGGTGACCATCGCAGGAACGCCGACGCCCTGCTCACGCGCGCGCTCCATGAGCCGAGCGAGAAGGTATCGAGCCCGAGAGCGCCCACCACGGCCATTGACGATCGCGTCGAGCGAGTCGAGCCATTCCGACGTCTCGGTGGGGTCGATGTCGGGCAGTTGGTGCACGAACCCGTCGATGAACATCGGGGTCCAGGGTAGGCCGTCGCTTCCAGGGTGCTCCCCTCCTTCCCTGGCCGCGTCATCGGCCCGAAAGGAGGGGAGGCGTTCGAAGAACGAAGCACTGCGGGCGGGTTCGAAACCCTCGGGCTGGTGGGCGCCAGCCCCAGGGCGAGTGATGGTCTGACCTGTTGACCCCGGTACTTATCTGGGAGCGAGCAAGGGAGTCCGAATGGCCGATCACGTGGGACGCCGACAGCGCGGTCGCCGCACGTCACCGGCTTCTGGTGGCTGCGGCCCGCCAACGGCGAGGTCGGGATTTGTCAGTGGCCCGAACATCACATAGAGTGACCCCCGCTACCACCCTTGGTGGTAGCGGGGCGAATGGGAGCGTTGAATCCCGACCGCGTGATCGGTCACTGGTTGGTCGGGGCGAGCAATGGTGAGACCGGCCCATTCTCAGAGTCTCGGCGCGCATGCGCTGAGGAGGAGAAGCGGGCACGTGTCCCAGAGAATTCGTTCAACAGCACGACGTCACCGCGCCGTATCGCTCGTCGGAGTCCTCTCCGTCATTGCGGCCACGTCGCTGGGTATGGCGACGTACGTGGGTGCCGAGGAACCCGCACCCGCGGAGGCGACCGCTCAGGAGTCGACTACGACGACGACCCAGGAACCCACCACGACGACCCAGGCGCCGACTACCACCCAGCCGACAACGGCCGCGGTGCAGTCGTTGGGCCTGACGATCGGCCCGCTCGGTCACACGAACCCGCCCCAGTTCGAGGAGTGCAAGCCGACGGGCTCCGTCAACCCCTGGGAGTCCGACGAGCGTGCCGACCCGAGCGGGGACTGCACCGACGGCAACATCGGCCAAGGCAACGATGCCGCGGTGCTCGCCCAGTGCACGGGGGTGTTCGGTAGCAGCGTGACCAACTTCTACAACTCGGGGACCGCGGCCGGGACCGGAAACGAGGACGTGTCCGGAGTAATCAGCGACCACAGCCCGGCAGGCACACAGGTCAACGTCACCCCGGACCCCGGAGTCGTGATCGACGGCGTCTTCGTGAAGGCCGGCGGCGGCTACAACGCCTACATCGGCAACGAGACCAACATGATCGGGCCCATGGTCGGCAACTGGGATTCCAACGACAACCAGCCATCGCCGAACTTCGCCGACATCAGCCACTACGTCGTCTGCTACCACTTCAGCGAGGTCCTCGAAGAGACCGGTGGTCTGGACGTGACCAAGTCGATCGTGGGCGACGCGCCGGCCAACACCACGTTCACGGTCAACATCGACTGTGAGACCGACGACACCGGTGACGGGACGCTGGTGTTCGACGAGGACGGCACCCTGACCAACGCCGGCACCATCGACTCGCTGCCGATCACCGGACTCCCGGTGGGCACGAGCTGCACCATCACCGAGCCCGACAACGGCGGCGCCGACAGCGTCAACATCACCGGCAGCCCGGCGGTCATCACCGCCGACACCAACCAAGAGGTCGACGTCGAGAACACCTTCCAGGAGGAGGAGCCCGACACCGGTGGCCTCGACGTGACCAAGTCGATCGTGGGCGACGCGCCGGCCAACACCACGTTCACGGTCAACATCGACTGTGAGACCGACGACACCGGTGACGGGACGCTGGTGTTCGACGAGGACGGCACCCTGACCAACGCCGGCACCATCGACTCGCTGCCGATCACCGGACTCCCGGTGGGCACGAGCTGCACCATCACCGAGCCCGACAACGGCGGCGCCGACAGCGTCAACATCACCGGCAGCCCGGCGGTCATCACCGCCGACACCAACCAGGACGTCGACGTCGAGAACACCTTCATCGAGGTCGGCGGTGACTTCACCGTGCGACTCGACGTCGACAAGCAGGTCGTCGGCAGCGTTGCGCCTGCCATTGGGACGCAGTTCGTCGTGCACGTGTCCTGCACCGGCGATGCGACGGTCGAGGAGGACCTCACGTTCACGTACCCGAACGGACTCGGCGTGCAGTCGATCACGGAGCAGATCCCGTCGCTCGGCGACCTGACGTGCACGGTCACCGAGACCGACCCGGGCGGCGTGATCCTCCAGGGCTACAAGATCGACGGCGGCGCCCTTCAGCAGGGTGCACCGACGATCGTGCTCGACCTGAACCGCACGAACGCCGGCGTCACCGTCGTGAACGACCCGAGCAAGGGGACCGAAGTCGGCGGAAGCAGCGTCACCGTCCTGCCCTTCACCGGATCCACGACCGAGATCCTCCTGAAGAGCGCGGTGTGGCTGCTGATCATCGGCGCCGTCGCATGGCTGGTGACACGGCGTCGCCGGGTGACGATGCTCGGCTAGCCCGCCACCGGCGCGCACCGATCAGCCGAGAGGCCCCGGGCATACGCCCGGGGCCTCTTTCGTATTCACTCCCGTTGGTGAGCAGGGTGGCTCCGCCACCCTCACCATTCGTCGGCCTCCGAGGCCCTGCGGGACGCCGTCGCCCCGAATGCCAGGGCCACGACCACGAGCGTGAGGCCCGCGGCGCCGGCCGCGGCAGCCGTCGACGTAACGCTCGCCACCGCGCCGAAGCCGAGGAACGTGGCAATCGCGGCGAGCTCGGTCACGAACCCCTGCACGGACGTCACTGTCGCTCGGGCGCGCGAGGTGATCATCGTCTGGAGGCGGGCGTCGAACGCCACGTACTGGATCGCGTAGACGCCTTGGAAGAGCACCAACGTGATCGGGACCGCTGAGGCCGACACCCGCGCCGTGGTGATCAGCGCGATGCCCATCGCCGCCGACATCGCGGCGAGTCGGAGCCATGAGACGTCTGACACACGGTGTGCGAGCAGGTTCCCAGCGATCGCGACGAGGAAGAAGCCCGCATGCCACAAGCTGATTCCCGCCCGACTGATGTCGACGTCGCGGAGGATCAAGGCGTAGAACTCCTCCACCGCGCCCAGCCCGACGACCGCGCCCGAGAACACGACGAAGCCCAGCAGGGCGCGGCGCCCCAACACCTCGCGAACTCCAGCGCGCAGCAGCATGAGATATCGGTGGTCGACGGCCGGCTCGGCCGGCGCCGCGGCCGGGAACGACAATGCGATCGCGCCCGTCACCAGGCACGCCGCGGAGCTCGCAACCAGGATCGCACCGAAGCCGAGTGGGATCACCGCGGCCGCGATCAGGCTGCCGACGACCGCTCCACCCGAGCTCCACGCCTCGCCAGCACCCATGATGCGGGCGTACCGGTGGTCCTCCCTCGCGGCACGCAGCTCGTCGAACACCAAGGCTTGGAAGGCGCCCGACGTAATCGCACCTTGGATCCCCCAGAGCACGAATCCGGCCGCGAACCCCTCGAAGCTCGGTGCCAGCCACCACACGAGATATCCGGCTGCACGCACGAGCTGGGCGACGGCGAGCAGGTGGCGCCGCGAGAACCGGTCGGCGAGCACGCCGGTCGGGACTTCGAGCGCGAAGCTGACGACCGACCACACCACGAAGAGCAGGGAGATCTCGGCCGCCGACAAGCCGTGCCGCGCGAACAACACCGCATAGAGCGGGTAGATCAGGATGAGATCGCCGAAGAACCGGAAGGCGTAGACCTTGCTGGTCAGAGTGCGAGGTCAGCGCATGCGATGGATGTTACGACATGCCTGAGAAGTCGACCTGACCAGTTGTCATCGCGGCGGTGAACCCGGCGTCGACGAGAAGGTTGACGCCGTTGACGTAGTTCGTCCGCACACCTCGTCGGATCGTCGGGCGGGACGACCGCATCGTGAACACCGACACGAGCTCCTTCGAAAAGCAGTACGGCAACACGCCGAGATCGGCCAACCGCGCGTCGATCCAGTCGAGTGTCTTCTCCCAGTCATCAAGATCGAGCACCTCGGTAATCTCAGCGAGGTGGGACTGCCACTGGCTCCCGGCGGTCGATGCCGTGTTGAACGATCGCGCCACCGGCGGGCACCTGGTCGAGCAAGCCTTCTGACAGCCGACGCAGCGCGAGGAAGTTGACGGCCAGCACGGCGCGCGGCGGCATGGTGTCGGCCACGCCCGCGTTGTTGAACAACGCGTGCACGTCGCCGTCGATCGCAGCAATCGCGGCATCCACCGCGGCAGAATCCGAGCGATCGGTCTCGATGAACACATCGTGCGGACCGGTCGGCGCCTTCACGTCGATGACGGTGACGTGGCTGGCCTCGAGCTCCGCGAGCAACTCGATCAACGCCGCGCCGACGCCCGTTGCCGCGCCGGTCACGACGACACGCTTGTCCGCGTCTCCGAACGGATTGGTCATGTGTGGGCGGTACAGGACTTGAACCTGTGACCCCTTGCGTGTCGAGCAAGTGCTCTACCATGCTGAGCTAACCGCCCGGTAGGACCAGCGACGTTACCAGCACGGACTACCGGACCGGCCTGTAGGAGTCAGTCCCCCTGCCAACGCACGCGACCGGCTTCCACGCGTGCTTCCTCGCTCTCGCGCTTCTCCAGCAACACCCGCCTGCGGCGGGCCACATCGCGGCGCACTTCGAGCACGTCTGTCCAGAGCGCGGGCTGCAACGCAGCGAACGCGCAGCACGCGGTCAGCCACACGGCAGCCACTCCGTCGCTCACCACGCCAGCCGCGGCGGGCGCGACACCGACGGCAACGGAGACCGCGATCCACGCGAACCAGAACCAACGCGAGTGCTCAGCCGAGTCCTGCCATACGAGGCGTGGTTGTGAGAAGACGACGAACGCGACCGTCCCGGCGACCGCGATGCCCGTGACGAGAACGATCAGCAAGCCCATCGTGTCGGTCCTAGTCCGCCGTCACCGCGCGCAGCACGTCGAGACGGGACGCCCGCCATGCTGGTGCCAGCGCAGCCACCACGCCGGCGACCATCGACAGGACAATGAACGCCGCGAACTCCACGCCGGGAATCCGGACCTCGGAGATCCCCTGCGTCTCGAGCGCAGTGCTGAATGCCCAACCCCACAGCACGCCGATGCCGGCACCGAGAAGACCGCCGATCACGGCGATCAGCACTGATTCCCCGCGCACCATCCGCCGCACCTGGCGGCGTGACATCCCGACGGCGCGGAGCAGGCCGAGCTCGCGCGTGCGCTCGTAGACCGAGAGGGCGAGGGTGTTCACGATCCCGAGCACGGCGATGATCTCCGAGAGCAGAAGGAGGGCGATCGTCACCGCGAGAAACCGGTCGATCTGGGCTTCCTGGTCGGCGCGGTACTCACTGCGCGAGAGCACCTCGATGTTCGGGAAGTCACGCCCGAGCGCGGCCTCGATCGCCGAGCGAGCGGCGCGCCGATCTCCCGCAGCCTCGGCGTAGATGAGCGCATCCTGTTCATCGTCGCCGAAGCCCTGGTCGTACGCGCGCTTGGCGACGATGAAGTCGATCGGGAAGAGCCCGAGGAAGTCGGCCTGGTCATAGATCCCCGCGACCCGCAGCGACTGGAAGCCGAGCGGGAACTGGATCGTGATGGCGTCGCCCACGCCCACCGCGTACTCCTTGGCCGCGTCGGCATGGAGGAGCACGCCGTCGCGAGCCATCGCCGCCGTACTCCCCTCCCGCACCGAGAGGTCGACGACGCGGGCAAGCGCGCGCGCCGATACTCCGGTCACGACCTCTTCGATGACGTTGACACGCACGTTGCCGAACCGAAAGGCAGCGACCGCGTCGAGCTCGGGCAGCGGATCGAGGCGTTCCGCCACTTGAGGAGAGAAGCCGGAGAACTGCTGAGCCTTGAGGATGAAGTCGGCCCGGATCCCCGCATCGACCGCCGCCCGGACCGATGCCTTGGCGGAAGCGCCAAAGATCGAGACCAGACCCACCAGTGCGAGACCGATCACCAGCGCGGACGCGGTGGCTGCGGTGCGACGCGGATTACGCATGGCATTGCCCCGCGCGAGGACACCGGTGACATCGACCGCGCGGAGCGGGAAGCCGAGGATCCCCGCGAGTGGCCGTGCCAGCGCCGCGAGGAGGACTACCGCACCGAAGAACACGAGCAGCGCGCCGAGCGCCAGGAGCCAGATCTCGTTGACGACGTCGGTGGCCTCCTGCGTGCGCTGGAGACCGATCACCAGCGCGGGGATCCCGCCCACGAGGAGTGCAGTCCCGACCAAGACGCGCCAGCGCATCGGTCGCACTCGCCCCGGCAGCACATTGCTGATGGCGGCGACTGGAGGCACACGGGCCGCGCGTAGCGCGGGCCAGACCGATGCCGCGACGGTCACTCCGACGCCCACGACGAGTGAGGCCACGATCGTTCGTTGCTCGAGCACCAGGCTTCCATCAGGGATGTCGCGCCCAAGCGCGCTTACCAACGCCAGCAAGCCCGCGGCCAGGCCGAGGCCAACGACCACTCCCGCGACCGCGGCGATCGCGCCGACGACGGTCGCTTCGATGATGACGGAGGCGATCACCTGCCGACCGCTCGCGCCCATCGCACGCAGCAACCCGAGCTCTTGCGTCCGTTGCGCGACGAGGATCGTGAAGGTGTTGAAAATGATGAACGCGCCCACGACGAGCCCGATGAGGGCGAAGCCGAGCAGCAGCTGCGTGAGCAGCTCGAGAAAGTCGAGCACTTCGTCGCCGCGGTCAGCAGCAAACGCCTGGCCGGTCTCCACGTCGTAGGTCGGGCCGATGACAGCCGTGATGCTTGAACGCAGCTCGCGCTCGGAGACCCCGGGCTGGGCCGTCACCGAGACCCAGTCGACGAGATCAGGCGCATCGAAGACGCTCTGCGCAGTCTCGAGATCGAAGGCGGCGAACGTGACCGCGCCCAACTCGCGCTGGTCGCCGAACGTGAACAGCCCCACGATCCGGAACGTCTCGGCCGGACCCTCGAGCAAGACGCGCACGCGGTCACCGATGTGGAAGTCGTGCTCACGAGCGGTGCTCGAGTCCATGGCGATCTCATGTCGCCCGTTCGGTGGGTGCCCGCGCCGGTCCCCGTCACGCACGAGGCGCAGCGGTCCCTCGTTGCCCGGTTGCGACCAGGTGATGCCGTTGGTCGGCGCGCCACCCGTCTGGATGTTCTCGCCGTTGCGATCGACGAACTGCGCGTAGTCGATGAGCACGCCGTTGGCGGTGCTGACTCCGTCGACCGTGCGCACTTGGTCGAGCAGGGCACTCGAGAAGCGTTGACGGCCGCTGTCGCCTCCGAACGGTGCCTGCTGGCGGACCACGAGGTCGATGCCCGAGCCGAACTGGCGGAACAAACCCTCGAAGGAGCGATCGAGCGTGTCGGTGAGCACGAACGTGCCGCTCACGAAGCTCACGCCGAGGAGCACGGCAAACGCCGTGAGCAGTAGGCGGACCTTCCGGGCCAGGATGCCCTTGACCGTCGCCTTCCACATCGGGGCCTGCGCGCTCCTCGGCGGCGCCAACCAGTGGAGCCGGCGCCCGAGGGACCATCATGGTCGCCCCGGCCCATCGATCGGGGGCACGCTCATGGGGGAGGCGAAGATGGGATTGCTCGACGGACGGTGTGCGGTGATCACCGGCGGTGGTTCGGGGATCGGCGCGGCAACGGCTCGCCGCATGGCCGCTGAAGGCGCGGCCGTGACCGTAATCGACCTCGACGGCGACGCGGCGGCGATCGTTGCGCGCGAGGTGAACGGTCATGCCCACAAGGCCGACGTCACCGACTACGACGCGCTCGAAGCGGCCATCCGCGATGCGCATGTGCAGATGGGCGGGCTCACAACGCTGTTCAACAACGCCGGCAACTCGAACATGGCACAGATCCACGAGTGGGACCTCGCCGAGTGGGATCGCGTGGTACGTCTCAACCTGACTGGTGTGTTCCATGGCTTCCGCGCCGCGGTTCCGCTCATGCTCGAGGGTGGCGGCGGGAGCATCGTGAGCACGTCGTCGATCAGCGGCACGCGTCCTGCGGCCGGTGAAGCGCCGTACGCGGCCGCGAAGGCCGCCGTTGCCGCGCTGACCGCGACCGCCGCGCTGGAGTACGCACCCACCGTCCGCGTCAACGCGATCGCGCCGGGGATGATCCACACCGGCCTCACCGACATCCTCCTCACTGGCTTCGACTGGACCGTGCCGTTCATGACCGACAAGACCCCGCTCGCGCGCATCGGGGCGCCCGAAGACATCGCCGATGTGGTGTTGTTCCTGGCCTCCGACCTCGCCCGGTTCGTCACCGGCCAGAACCTCGTGGTGGACGGCGGGATGACCCTCCACGGCTCCGGTGTCGACGGCCTCTACGACCGCTTCAAGGCGATGATCCCGCCCCGCGAGTAGCCCTCTGACCGGGCCCGAGACAGGCCCTGGAGCCTCACCCACCACCCATTGTGGCGGTCTTGTCTCAAGATCGCGCTCAAAGTGGTCGATTGCCTACCCGTCAAGCACTCAGTGTGGCGGAATGCGGGAGGCAGGACATGCGAGCGATCTGGAACCGGCGAGTCAAGACCTTGGTGGGCGGCCTTGCCGTCGCCGCCCTGGTCAGCGCCTGCGGACCAAAGGCCGCACAAGGGCCTGCGCCCTGCGCAGCACCGTCGGCTCCGGCCAATCCGACCGCGTCCGCGGTCTACAACCTGGCGAACAGCGACCGCGCCGCCAACGGGCTCCCCGCGCTCGCATGGAACCGCCAGCTCACCTGCCTCGCGAGCGAGTGGAGCGCAGTGATGGGGGCGTCCGGCTACCTGAGGCATCGTGACCTCAACGTCACGATCCGCTCGGCCGGCTACGCGTCCTATCGCACACTCGGAGAGAACATCCTCCGCGGTGCCAGCTCGATGACCGGCGCCCAGATGGAGGCGGCCTGGATGGCGTCGGCGCCACACCGGGCCAACATCCTCTCCAGCTCGTTCACGTCGATCGGATTCGGCTTCGCCATGGGATCCGACGGCCGCGTCTACGCAACCCAGAACTTCGGCGGCTGATGCGTTGGCGAGCGGGCCCGAAGGGGCGGGGCCGGGTACCCCGGCCCCGAGCGAGCACGATCAACAGGTAGGGGCGCACCGCGGCGGCCGGGGCGCGCGCAGAGCGCGCCCCGCTGCTGCTCTCTCACCTCACCCTTCGGGTGAGGCTCCGTCGTCGAGACGGTTCGCGATCCGCGCCGCGGCATCGTCCGGCGACTCGCGGTCGGTAGCCACCACAAGGTCAGGGTGCTCGGGTGGCTCGTACGGGTCGTCGACGCCGGTGAAGCCACTGAGCTCACCGGCGCGGGCCTTTGCATAGAGGCCCTTCGGGTCACGCGCCTCGCACACCTCGATGGGAGCGTCGACGAACACCTCGAGGAACGCGAGACCGGCGGCCTCGTGGAGCAGACGGGCCTGCGCGCGTCCGGCGCGATACGGGCTGATCAAGGGGACCACGGCAACGACGCCAGCGTCGGCGAACAGCCGGGCGACCTCGGCGACGCGGCGAACGTTCTCGGTCCGGTCATGCGCCGAGAAGCCCAGATCGCCGTTGAGCCCGTGCCGCAGGTTGTCTCCGTCGAGGGTGTACGTCGCGACGCCCCGGCCGACGAGCAGGCGAGTCAGCGCGGCCGCAACCGTCGACTTGCCCGAGCCCGAGAGCCCAGTGAGCCACACGGTCGCGCCGCGAAGACCGGCTGCCGTCCAACGCTCGGCGCGGGGCACGCCTTCTTCGTGCCAGACGACGTCGGGACTGCGTGGCGCGTCTGGTGTGCTGCTCATCCCGCCGACGCGGCGAGGATCATCCCTGCGCCGACGGTCTCGAACGTGCTCTCGTCGACCAGGATGAAGCTGCCGGTGGCGCGGTTACGGCGGTATTCGTCGACGAAGAGCGGCACGGTCGATCGCATCGAGATCCGCCCGATGTCGTTCATCGCGAGCGACTGCTGCTCGTCCTCGCGGTGGAGTGTGTTGACGTCGAGTCGGTAGTTCAGCTCCTGGATCCGCGCGCGTGCCGTGCGAGTCGTGTGCTTCACGGCGTAGATCTGCCCGGCTTGGAGTGGCCGTTCGCTGAACCAGCAGATCATGGCGTCCACGTCCTGGGTGACCGTGGGCGCGTTATGTGGCCGGGCGAACATGTCACCTCGGCTCACGTCGAGATTGTCGGCGAGCCGGATGTTCACCGACATCGGCGGATAGGCCTGGTCGACCGGGCCGCCGAACTCGTCGATCCCGGCGATGGTCGTCGTGAACCCGCTCGGGAGCACGAGGACCTCGTCTCCTGGCCGGAACATGCCGCTCGCGACCTGCCCGGCGTAGCCGCGGTAGTCGTGGTGTTCGTGTGACATCGGGCGCACCACGTACTGCACGGGGAAACGTGCGTCGATGAGGTTGCGGTCGGACCCGATGTAGACGTGTTCGAGATGATGCAACAGGGTCGGGCCCTCGTACCACGGCGTGTTCGGCGAGTGCTGCACCACGTTGTCGCCGTGCAGCGCGGACACCGGGATGAATGTGAGGTCGTCGATGTCGAGCTTCGCCGCGAAGTCGGAGAAGTCCTCGCAGATCTCGTCGAAGCGCTGCTCGTCGTAGTCGACAAGGTCCATCTTGTTCACACAGAGCACGAGGTGCTTCACCTGAAGCAAGGAGGCGATCACGGAATGACGCTTTGACTGCTCCAGGACTCCCTTGCGCGCGTCGACGAGCACGAGCGCGAGGTCGGCAGTTGATGCGCCGGTCACCATGTTGCGGGTGTACTGAGTGTGGCCGGGGGTATCGGCGATGATGAACTTGCGCCGCGGCGTGGCGAAGTAGCGGTAGGCCACGTCGATCGTGATGCCCTGCTCGCGCTCGGCGCGCAGACCATCGGTGAGTAGCGCGAGGTTCGTGTAGTCGAAGCCCTTGTCCCGGCTCGTGCGCTCCACGGCTTCGAGCTGGTCCTCGAAGATCTGCTTGGTCTCCAGGAGAAGCCGGCCGATCAGCGTCGACTTGCCGTCGTCGACCGACCCCGCCGTCGCAAACCGCAGCAGCTCCATCAGCCCGCAACCCCGCTTTTGGCGTCGATAGTGCTCGCTCTGCGATGTTCTTCGACGCCAAAACGCGCTCTGGGCATCAGAAGTAGCCCTCTTTCTTGCGGTCTTCCATGCCGGCCTCGGAGATGCGGTCGTCGGCGCGGGTCTCCCCCCGTTCGGTGAGTCGGGAGGCGGCCACCTCGGCGATCACTTCCTCCACCGTGGTTGCGGTCGATTCGACCGCACCGGTGCACGACGCGTCGCCAACCGTGCGGAAGCGCACCATCAGATCTTCGGGATCTTCACCGTCCAGAAGCGTCACGTACGGCGAAACGGCGAGGAGCATGCCGTCGCGCCGGAACACCGGTCGACGATGCGCGTAGTAGATGGACGGGAGCTCCACGCCGTCGTCGGCGACGTACTGCCACACATCGAGCTCGGTCCAGTTCGACAGCGGGAACACTCGGATGTGCTCGCCCTTGCGATGGCGGCCGTTGTAGAGGTTCCACAGCTCGGGACGCTGGTTCTTCGGGTCCCACTGCCCGAACTCGTCACGGAACGAGTACACCCGTTCCTTGGCGCGCGCCTTCTCTTCGTCGCGACGGCCACCACCGAACACGGCATCGAACCCGTTCTCGGTGATCGCGTCGAGCAGCGTGACCGTCTGGAGGCGGTTGCGGCTGGCCCGCGGTCCTGTCTCCTCGACGACCCGACCGGCGTCGATCGACGCCTGCACCGATGCGACGACCAGCGTGACGCCAAGCTCGGCGACGCGGCGATCGCGGAAGTCGATGGCCTCCTCGAAGTTGTGCCCGGTGTCGATGTGCATGACCGGAAACGGGACCCGGGCGGGCCAGAACGCCTTCTCGGCCAGCCGGAGCATGACCGCGGAGTCCTTCCCGCCCGAGAACAGCAGCACCGGCTTCTCGAACTCGGCCGCGACCTCCCGAAAGATGTGAATGGCCTCGGCTTCGAGGGCCCGGAGGTGCGAGAGCTGGGTGGTCATGGCCCACCAAGGGTAGGCGCCCCGCCACGAGACGGTCCGCACGCGTCGGGCCGATGCGTCATGCTGGAGGGGCACTGCGCGAAGGGAGACACGATGACGGCCATCATCGACTGCGACCAGCACCTGTACGAGTCACGCACGCTGTGGCGCGACCACTGCGACCCGGCGTTACGAGACGAGGCGCTCAGCATCGACGATGACGAGCTCGGTTACCCGTGGATCAACTGGCGCGGCAAGCGCCTGGGGATGGCCGACGTGCAGCTTCCCGGGGAGACCGAGGTGCTGGGCGAGCGCCGCAATCGTCGCCTCGCCGGGGAGCCGCCCGACTACGCGTACGACGAAGCGCTCCCACCCGACTACTGGGACCCCACGGCGCGCCTCGAGCGCATCCAGGAGATGGGCATCGACCAAGCGATGCTGTTCCCGAACTTCGGACTTCTCTGGGAGCGGCGTCTCTCGGGATCGCTGCAGGCGCTGAAAGCGAACATGGGAGCCTGGAACCGGTGGTGCTCGACCGTCGTGACCGAGGGCGACGGCGCGCTGCACCCCGTCGCCCACCTGACGCTCCGGGACCCGGATTGGCTCGACGCACAGCTGCGCGACCTCGCGGCTGGTGGCGTGCAGCTCGCGATGATCGCCCCCGCGCTCGTCGACGGGAAGCCGCTCTCGCACCCAGACCACGACCGCATGTGGTCCGCATTCGTCGAGCACGGCGTGACCCCGTGCTTCCACGTGGCCGACCAGCCCCGCATCTTCGACGACGCCTGGTACACCGACGACGAAGAGATCGGCCTCGTCAACGTGGTCGAGTCGGTGTTCCTCTACACGCCCGTCGCGCTGGCCATCACGGACCTCATCGTGAACGGGACGCTGGAGAGGCACGCCGACCTTCGCCTCGGCGTGGTCGAGCTCTCCGCGATCTGGGTGCCGCTGTACTTGATGATGCTCGACGGCTCGATCCGCTTCGTGTCGAAGCTCAACGGCAAGACCATCGCGCCGCTCTCGATGGAGCCAAGCGAGTACTTCCGCCGTCAGGTGCGCGTGGCCGCCTTCTCGTACGAACAGCCGCACAAGCTGATGCACCAGTCAGGCGACCTCTTCATGGCGTGCAGCGACTACCCGCACTCCGAGGGCACCGCGACCATCCTCCAGGACTACGAGCAGCAGCGCTGCGACCCAGCCGACCAGCCGAACCTGTACGGCGGCAACGTCGAGGTGTTACTCGGGAGCTAGCGCGCGGGCGAGGAGAGCGCGGGACTCCTCCGAGAGGTCCAGCTCCTTCGTGAGATCGATCGCGCGGGGGCTCATCTTGACGAGCGTCTTGCGGATCACGTCCACCATCTTCTCTGGCTCGACGCGCTGCGCGAGGTCGTGAAGCTGGGTCTCGGCGAACACCAGACACAGCGCGTCCTCGAGCACCTGGACCTCGTCGTCCTTGCCCAGTCGGCGCTTGCGTACGAGGTCCTGGACACGGGCGATCGGCGCGTCGTCGTAGCCCACCCCCACGAGGATCTCGGCCACCTCCTTGGCGTGCTGCTCGTGGAGGGCCTTGCGCCAGCGCAGGTAGCCGGAGCGCCCCTCCGGGTACGTGGCCCTCGGGATGGTCCACCGCCGGAGGTGATGGGCCCGGGCCGCCAGCAGGAGCGCCTCCCCCGCTTCTGGCTCGAGGCGCCGCACCCACTCCGTCACGAGCTCGGCGTGGGCCAGCTCCTTGGGTCGCTCCTCGCCCCGCACCATGATCCGGGCCGGGTCGGCGCCATTGGCCGCATCGATAGCCGCGAAGGCCTGGGCCAACCGCCGCTCCTCAGCCACGCTGCCGAGGGTAGGCCGCCCCGGCCCTGGGGTCCCGGACCACGCGGAGTGACCACTCAAGTCACGCACCGTGGCAACCGAGAACATCAGGGACCCCCGCCCGGGTGGTCAATGAGAGGGGTACCCCATGAAGGCCCGTCTTGTGAGGCTCAGCATCGCGCTGACCAGCCTCATCGCGCTCGTCGCCGCTCTTGGCGCCGGGCGGAAGTGGCACTGATCGGACACTGAGGTGCCCCGGGCCCCTTGGGCTCGGGGCCCTCGTCCGTTCCCCTCAGCTCACCGCCATGGCGTCGCCACGCTGGGTGGGCACGGTCCGGCGCCGATGGCCGCGCACGCCGTCCCCGAGGCGGGCGAGCCGGTACGCCAGGTAGGACTCGCACTGCCGGTGGACCACCAGAAAGATGCCCAGGACGAGGAGGGCGTCCCCGACGCTGAAGACGTTGGCCAACGGCAGGTCCGCCGGGATGGCGAACACGTCACCCAGGAAGCCCAGATTCGGGTGGGCGACGGCCGCCGAGTTCTCGAATCCCTGCCGTCCGACGAGGCCAGCCGCGACCCGGGCCGCCCGTGACGCCGGCATCACGCCGTCGTTGGCGACGATCACCACGAAGTTCAGCGCGCCACCGATGACGATCGGCCAGCGCCAGAGCAGGCCGTGGTTCAGCACGACCCACACCAGGACCGCCACGTAGGTCGCCAGGTGGAGGACGCGGTGCAGATCGACGTCGCCGCTCGGCAGGACCGAGATGATGAGGACCTGCACCACGAGTGCGAGCGCCAGCGCCCACACGGCGCGCAGCCTGAGGTCGGCGAGCCGGCTCAGCCGCCCGCCCGCGAGCGGGACCGTCGCGATCACCAGCACCGCGAGCGCTGCGAGGAGCATGTCGGTCGACTCCCGGAGACGGAGGTGCGTCTCCGCCGGAATCGGCACTCCGAACCCCCCGCTTGAGGTTCTGTCCGCTTTGTCCGATTCATGGGGGCGGCTTGCCCAGGTCCTCCCTTCAGGAGGGCGGGGAGCGCGCCGAAACCTCCAGCGGGCCAACCCCGGGCGCGCTCCGGTCATGGGAGGAACGGCGTGGCGAAGCGGCGGAACGACCGCAACCTCGTGCTCTACGTCGGAGGTGTCGTCGTCGCGGGCATCGCCACCCTGATCGGCGTCCTCATCGCCAACCGAGGCCTCGCCGACACCGAGCTCGGCACCTACGCCATGCTCACCGCGATCATCGTGATCGGTGAGCTGTTCCCGGTCACGGTGACGTTCCGCAACGAGAAGCAAGACGTGACGACGTCGACGACGTTCGTCTTCGCGGTGCTCCTCATGTTCGGCCCTGCCGCCGCGCTCGTGTCACAAGCATTGGCCTCGATCACCTCGGATGTGATCGGACGCAAGGTGTGGTGGAAGGCCGCGTTCAACGTGTCGCAGTACACGATCTCGTGGGCCGTGGCGGCGCTCGTGTTCACTGTGTCGGAGACACGAGCAGGTGACTTCGAGCACGCGGCCGACTTCGCCGGGAGCTCGCTCCCCTTCATCATCCTCAGTGCAATCGCGTTCTTCCTCGTCAACTCGTTCCTCATCGGTGCTGCCGTCGCGCTCGCCCAGGATCTTCCGGTGTTGCGCAACCTGCGGCACCACATCGGCTTCTACGCATGGTCATCGACGGTGCTCTTCTCACTCTCCCCCATCGTCGTGGTCGTGGCGACCCAGGACCCGCTCCTCGTGCCGCTGCTGCTCGCGCCCATCGGCGCCGCGTACCACAGCGCGCAGGTCTCGATGGAGAAGGAGCATCAAGCTGCGCACGACCCGCTGACCGACTTGCCCAACCGCGCGTACTTCCGTGAGCGCGTGACGCAAGCGGTCGCCGAGCACCCCGAGCGAGCGCTCGCGGTGCTGATCATCGACCTCGACCACTTCAAGGAGGTCAATGACACCCTCGGTCACCAGATCGGCGACCAGCTGCTCCAGGACATCGGCCGCCGGCTCCGCGGTGCGATCCGCACCGACGACATGGTTGCGCGACTCGGCGGGGACGAGTTCGCCGTGCTCGCCCGCGTACACGGATCGGAAACCCCACGGGCCGTCGCCAGCTCGATCCACACCGCGCTGGAAGCGCCCTTCGAGCTCGGCGACCTGACCTTCGAGATCGGCGCGAGCATCGGCGCAGCCCTCTACCCCGAGCACGGCGACGACGTGGGCAGCCTCATCCGCAAGGCCGACGTCGCCATGTACGCGGCGAAGGAACAACGAGGCGGCTACGAGCCGTACGAGCCGGAGCGCGACCGCCACGACGCGCGCCGGCTCACACTGCTGTCGGAGCTGCGCCATGCGATCGAGGCGCACCACCTCGTGCTGCACTACCAGCCCAAGGCCGACCTCGCGACTGGCCGCGTGCTCGGCGTCGAAGCCCTCGTGCGTTGGCAGCACGAGGAGCACGGTCTCCTCCCGCCCGACGACTTCATCCCGCTCGCCGAACCGACCGGTCTCATCGGCCCGCTCACCCTCGCCGTGCTCACCGAGGCGTTGCGCCAATGCCGGGCCTGGGAAGACGCCGGCCTCGACCTACGGGTCGCCGTCAACGTGTCGGTACGGAACCTGTACGACGAGCGGTTCGTGCACGACGTGGACCGTCTGCTGCGTCGATTCGGTGTCGCGCCCGGCAACCTCACGCTCGAGATCACCGAGAGCACGATGATGGCCGACCCGACGAGACCGGTCGCCGCACTGTCACAGCTCAGTATGCGGGGCGTGCACCTCTCCATCGACGACTTCGGTACCGGGTACTCGTCGCTGGCATACCTGAAGCGCCTCCCGGTGACGGAGATCAAGATCGACAAGTCATTCGTGCTGGGGATGATCGACGACGCCGATGACGCGACCATCGTCCGCTCGACGATCGAGCTCGCCCGCAACCTCGGACTCCAGGTTGTCGCCGAAGGTGTGGAGCACGAGGACGTATGGCAAACCCTCGCCGCCCAGGGGTGTCACCGTGCCCAAGGCTTCTACCTGAGCCCGGCGCTCCCGGCCGGCGAGTTCGAAGCCTGGCTCGAGAAGTACGAAGGCCGGATCACCGACCCCGCCGAGCGCGCCACCCTCAAGGTCGTCTGACCGCTACTTCCTTGGCCCAGCGGTAGTCGGGTTTGCCCGCGGGCGTGCGCTGCACCTCGTCGACGACGCAGAGCTCGCGCGGCACCTTGTACCCGGCGAGGTGACCGCGACAGTGCGCGTCGATGTCGTCGAGCCCGGGCACGTCACTCGGCGCGAGTGGGGCGACGACCGCGACGACACGCTCACCCCAGCGCTCGTCGCGCACGCCAACGACCACCGCGTCGGCGACCTTCGGGTGCACCTTCAGCACCGCTTCGACCTCTTCGGGGTAGACCTTCTCCCCACCCGTGTTGATGCACATCGATCCACGCCCGAGCAGGTGGATCGTGCCGTCGGCATCGACAGTCGCCATGTCGCCCGGCAGCGCCCAGCGCCGGCCGTCGATCTCCACGAACGTGCGCGCGCTGCGTTCGACGTCGTTGTGGTAGCGGAGCGGGACGCGGCCGGTCGTCGCGAGGCACCCAGCCTGACCCGAACCAGGCGCGATCGGCATGAGCGAGTCATCGACCACCATCGTCTCCGGCTTCGGCGCGAACGTGAGTGACGCCGACGCCGGGCCTTCTCGCGTCGCGAGGGCGACGGCCTGTGCCGGTGACTCCGATGAGCCGATCGCTTCGAGGATCGCTTGCACGCTCGGCAATGCGGCCAGCAAACGGTCCTTCACGTCACCCGACAGGATGCTCCCACCCGAACCGAGCAGAAGCAGCGACGACGTGTCGTGCGCGCCCGAGTCGGCGTCGAGCGCGTCGAGCAGTGGTCGGGCGCTCGCGTCGCCCACGAGGGTGAGCATCCCGATGCGCTCACGTTCGACGAGGTCGAGCACTCGCACCATGTCCATGTGGCGTTCGGGATAGAGCACGAGCCGGCCGCCGCCGAGGAGCGTGCCGAACGCACCCCATTGTCCGCTCGCGTGCACGAGCGGTCCGAGTGACATCGTGACGAACTCGCCCGGTCCTGGGTCCGCCGGCGCGAGGAACGGCGCGAGGCGTTGATTCGGGTTCTCGAGGATGCGATCACGAAGCTCCTCCGGCTCTGCGATCGGGGGCCCACCCGGGTTCCCGCCACCGACTGCCGCGAAGAAGATGTCCTCCTGGCGCCACACCACGCCCTTCGGCAGGCCGGTCGTTCCCCCGGTGTAGAGGACGTAGAGGTCGTCGCCGGAGCGAGGCGAGAAGTCGCGTTCCACCGATCCGCCGGCGCGCACCTCGTCGAACGAGTGCTTGTCGACGACGGGTGCAACGGCGTCGGTGCTGTCGTCGACTTCCACAAACCACCGCAGACGGTCAGGGTGGACCGCGGCGGCCACCTCGCCACCGAGAGCGCGGTCGTAGCAGAGCACCACGAGATCCGCGTCGCGGAGGACAAGTCCGAGCTCGCCGGCGACATACCGGTAGTTCACGTTCACCGGCACCGCACGGATCTTGTAGCAGCCGAACATCGCCTCGACGTACTCGATGGAGTTGTGCAGATAGCACCCAACGTGATCGCCGGGTCCGACACCGAGCGCGACAAGACCGTGCGCCACCTGGTTCGAGCGTTCGTCGAGCTCGCGATATGTGAAGCGGTGTTCGCCGCACACCAACGCCTTGCGGTCAGGGACTGTGTCCACGACCGACTCGAAGAGATCGGCGAGGTTGAACTCCATGTTGGACATGGACGCTACATTGCATACATGTACGTGCGCGACGACGGGTTCATCCCGAAGGAGCGCTACACGTCCCGCGAGTTTCTCGACCTTGAGATGGAGCGACTGTGGTCGCGCGTCTGGCAGGTCGCCTGTCGCGACGAAGAGCTCGCCGACGTCGGCGACTACGTGGAGTACGTGATCGGCGACCAGTCGATCCTCCTCATTCGGTCAACACCTGACACCGTCTCCGCCTCGTACAACTGCTGCTTGCACCGGGGCACGCGGCTCGCCGAAGGTCACGGTCACTTCGAGGACGGCACGATCCAGTGCCGCTTCCACGCGTGGTGCTATTCGCTCGACGGGCACCTCACACGTGTCGTTGACCGCGAGGAGTTCCCTCCGATGCCCGAAGGTCTCCGCCTGCCCGAGGTGCGCGTCGATCGGTGGGGCGGGTTCGTGTTCGTGAGCCTGGATCCCGACGCGGAACCGCTGCTCGACTTCCTCGATCCGCTCCCCGCGTTGCTCGCGCCGTACCGCATGGATGACATGCGCCTGCGCTCGTATCTGACCACGGTCTTGCCGGCCAACTGGAAGGTCGTCGTCGACGCGTTCAACGAGGCGTATCACGTGCAGGGCACGCACGCCCAGATCCTTCCGTGGACCGACGACACGACCATCGAGTACGAGCAGCTCGGGAAGCACTCGCACTACGGACGACTCCCGAACGCGCGGCGCGTGCTGCGACCGAGCCCGAGGCTTGGCCTTCCCGACGACGAATGGGACGAGGGACAGATCCTCGCCGGGATGGTGGAGGGTCTCGGCGGCGCGTTCCTCGCCGACGAGCGCGCGGCCGTGAAGGAGTTGAGAGCTGCGGACCTGCCGCAGGGAGAGCTGCTGGCGCGGTATCAGGAACGCCGCATGGAGTTGCTTCGGTCACGCGGCTTCGACGTGTCGGGCTTCGACGTGGAGCAGATGACGAGCGCCGACGACGTCCACTGGTTCCCGAACGTCGTCGGCCCGGTGTATCCCGGGAGCGCGATCCTGTTCCGCGTCCGACCGAACGGGCTCGACCCCGACAGCGCGATCAAGGACACCTGGGTGCTCGAGTGGCCGCGCTCAGGCGAACCGTGGCAGATGCCTGAGCAGCGCGTGTTCGACGACTGGCACGACCGCGATTGGGGTCTGATCACGAATCAGGACTACGCCAACATGAGCGAGGTGCAGACCGGCATGAAGGCACGCGGGTTTGCCGGTCTGCGGCTCAACCCCCGCCAAGAGTCCAACGTGCTGCACATGCACCGCGTGATCGACGACTACCTCCAGCGCTGAGCCCCTCGAGCGCGCGCATGCTAGGGAGGACTCTGTGCGCATCGCCAGCTTCAACATCCGCGGCGCGCGGCTGACCCCTCGAGCCGGTCTACCCCCTCTCGTGGACGCGTGCGTGGCGCTCGATGCCGACATCCTCGGACTCGAGGAAGTCCACCGCCACAAACGACGCTCGGGCTTTGCGGATCAGGCCGCGTTCGTCGCCCGCGGGTTGGGCTGTGACCACATCTTCGGGCCGACCCGTCGGCGCGTGATCCGAGGTCAATACGGCAATGCGTTGATCACACGCGGCCTCATCAAGGAGTCCGAGGTTCGCTTGCTTCCGGGCACCGGGACGCAGCAGCCGCGCGCGGCGATCTTGGCGGTGGTCGAGGTGCAAGGCACCGCGGTCTCCGTCGGCGTCACGCACCTTCAGCACCACCCGAAGCGACTGCGCCACCTGCCCAACGAAGCACCCGACCAGCTGCGGGCCGTGCTCGCTTGGCTCAAGGAGCTCCCGACGCCGCGGGTGCTCATCGGCGACCTCAACCTGCAACCGAAGCGGGCCGTGCCGATGATCACCGATGCCGGCTTCGAGGTTGCCATCACCGGCCCCGCGTATCCCGCCGAGCAACCCACCGTGCAGCTCGACTACATCGCCGTCGACGGCTTCGTGATCGAGTCGGCATCCGTCCTGCCGATGGCGGATGTCAGTGACCACCGCCCGATCGTCGCCGACGTGCGATTGCCAAAAAAGCGATCGAGCGCTTCTCCTCGAATACGCTGAGCGGGTCCGACGGCTTCTGAGGTAGTGAGAATGAACGAGACCATCGCGTTGCTCGGCGTCGTCATCGCCATCGCCGCGGCCGCCCGATCCACCTGGTCGCCGTGCGGACAGTCGATGTTGTCGCAGATCACCCCGATCGCCGAAGCCGGTCGACGCCAGCGATTTGGCCGAACGGCGTGTTGGTTCATCGGCGGAGCTGTCGTCGGCGGCTTGACACTCGGCGGTCTGGTTGCGGGCTTCGCCGCCGTCGTCGCGGCCACGGACCTCGGGCAATCCACCGCCCTCGGCATCGTCGCGGCGTGTGCGTTCGCGGGCGCCGCAGTGGACGCACGAATCCTCGGTTTCGGACCCCCGTTCTTCCGGCGCCAGGTGAACGAGTACTGGCTGTCGACGTACCGCGCGTGGTTGTACGGCAGCGGGTTCGGCTGGCAGATCGGAGTCGGCTTCGCGACCTACATCATGACGGCGGCGGTCCCGCTGATCATCGTGCTCGCGGCGCTGAGCGCCAGCCCGTGGGCTGCCCTCGGGATCGGCGCGGTGTTCGGACTGGCCCGCGGCCTCGCGGTGCTGCTCGGTGCGCCCGTGCGCACGCTCCCCGCGCTCCACTCGTTCCACCGTCGCTTCGACGCCGCGGGCGAGCCGGTGCGCCAAGTCGTGATCGCAGTGCAGCTCGCAGTTGCGATCGGCACGGTCTGGGCGGTGGCACCTGCTGCAGTGGCGACGGTGGTGACGGTCGGTGCCGTCGCGATCTTCGCCTGGGCGCGCTATCGGACGTCCGGCGCCGACGCGCCGATGGTCGAACGCGCTGACGTGGACACCACCCAACGCCAGGCGGTGGCCTGAGCCTCAGGCCCGGCGGGGGTCGCGCAGCACCAGCTCGAACTCTCCCTGCACTCGGCGAGCCACCGCGTCGTTGATCATCTGCTCGAGCATCTCGGGCGGCATCACGCAGTCCTCGCACTCGACGCCGGACATGTCGAGCGCGACCTCGATGCGGGCGGTCTTGGGGTCGGCGCCGACCATCTGGAGATCGGCACCGTCCAAACGCAGCAGCGCGCCCATCTCCTCGACCGCAGCCTCGACGTCGTCGACCTTCACGCGGATGTCCCGGTGACCACGGCCGCGCTCTGCATCTGACTCTCACCGAAGCTCGGGAGCGCGATCGTGTGCAAGCTTCCGAGACCTCCGCACACGATCGGCACGATCTGATCGGGTCGGCGCACCAAGTGCACGCGACCCTGATCGTCCACGCGCTCCTTGGCCCGCAGGATCTTCTGGTTGCCCTCGGGCCAGAGCTCGATCGGCTGCCACGCGTGCTCCCAGAGGAACTCCTGAACCGACTCCATCGCTGGGAACGGGACCGCGAACCGGTCAGCCCAGATCGGGTTGAACGCGACGATCACTTCCCCGTTCACCCCCGTCCCGCCGAGGAACATGTTGCTCAATGGGTAGGCGAGGCTCTTGGCGATCAGGTACAGCAGGTCGCGGGGATCGTCGTTGTTGATGTCGGCCATCGGGAAGGTTCCCTTGCCCCCGTGGGCGGTCACGACGTTCTGGTCAGCGCGGAACCCTCGCCGGCGCGCGAGCGACGGCCACGGCGAACGCTCCTCCCACTCGCCGAAGCACATCCCGAACCGAGCGGGCTGCCCGAACACGCACCGCGAGGTCTCTCCCGCGCGCTGCCCGCCGATATTGCGCAGACACAACGCCAGCGACCGACCGATGGTCATCGAACCCCGACCACCAGCGCCGCCCATGCATCCGGCGCGGTAGTCGATCTGAAGGTCGTCACGCGCGGGACCGTTCACGATCAGCATCGGGAACACGCTGGACGTCGTCGTCGTGAGCCCGAACGCGTTCCACTCCGGCGTGAGGATCGCTTCCAACGCCGCGAGCACGTGGGGGAAGGCGGCTGGCTCGCACCCGGCCATCGCCGCGTTCACCGCCGCGAGCTCCACGGTGGCGAGCCCGTATTGCGGCGGGAGCGCGCCGATCACATGGTCGGCCTCGTAGGGCGTGGCCGCGAGCAATGCGAGCACCCGATCGTCGGTGGCCGCGAGGAGCGGCACGCCATCCCCCCAGCGGCCCTCGAGCGACAGCTCGTAGAGGGCCGCTCCATCGGCCGCGACCTCGACTTGCTCGCTCGTGAGCACCTGCGTCATGCCTGCACCCCCAAGAGGTCGAGCGCTTGCGGGTAGTACTCCTCGGCGATCTGGAGCAGCTCGTCCTCCGGCAGTGCCTCGAGCGGGTACGGCAGCACGAGCACCTTCAGGTTGGAGTGCCCGATGAACCGCGCCATGTTGCGCGCGTGGGTCTCGAACTCCGAGCACACAACGACCAGCGACGGCTTCTCGTGGTCCTCGAGGGTGACCGCGTCGTACACGCTGAACGATGTGCACGATCCACACGTCCCCAGACCGACGATGCCGAAGTCGACCTGCTCCGACCACTCGTTCACGGTCACGCGGTCGTCGTGACCTTCCTTGCCGACCTGCGCACCGGTCTCGATCTCCAGCGTCGTCGCGCCGGCGGCGTGGATCTTCTCGGCCCACTTGCTGGCGATGAGCTTCCAGGACCGCCAGGCAAGGTCGGTCCGCAAGCCAACGACCTTGCCCGCGATCGGCGCATCCAACGTGAACGCCGGTGCACCTTCGGTGTCGGGCGGGCGGGTCGTCGGCAGCCGGATCGCGATCGTTGACTGGCTGGTGTCGGTGCTGGTCATCTCAACTCCCCACGGGTTCAGGTTCAAGGACGGAGTGCGACATGTTCGGAATACGGCCGCCGATCGCATCGGTCATCCGATCGGCCGCGCCAACGAGCGCGTGCGAGAGCCGTTCGACGGCCGAGGCGGCGAGCGCTGGCTCTGCGACATGGAGCCCCACCGCAAAAGCGACCTTGGCGTGGTGGTCGAACACCGCTGCGGTGATCGTGTTGACCGACAGCGGTTCGTCGGTGTGCAGATCGTCGCTCGTGTAGTCGAGTCGATCGATGGCGCTAAGCAGCTCGACCGTGCGGGCGCGCACGTGATCGGGCACCCCGTCGGAGGCGAGCTCGCCCAGCAGCTCGCGCAGTCGGGCTGACGCGGGCGTGTATGGCGCAACCGCGCACCGTGTGCGGCGATGGTCTTCGACCACCTCACGGAGCCGAGCAGCGGCGAACACACGGCTTGGCGCGTGGCGGATCCACTGCTCGATGTCGTGCACGCTCGACCACGCCACATGAATCGCACCGAACGGCGGCACGAACGGCACGCGCGTGCCCGGACGGATCGGATCCTCGGCCGCGGCCGCGCCGGCTACGGCAACCACGGTGATCGCATCGTCCACGACCTTCGCAACATGGCATCGCAAGCCCGTCTCGGTCGCGAGCGCGTCGAGCTCGGCGCGGGCGAGTCGGATCTCGGGGAACGAGCGCGCGGCCGCGTCGCCGAGACCGAGCAGCGCCGGTCCGAGGGAGTACGTCTTCGACGACGGGTCGCGCACCACGTACCCCGCATCGGTCAGCGTGGCGAGGATGGCGTGGCACGTGGCCTGGCTCACGTCGGCGGCCTGCGCGAGCTCGGCGTAGCGCAGACCCTCGTGGGCGTGGAGACGCAGCGCTTCGAGCACGCGCAGCACGCGCGCCGTGGGCGCCGAGCTTTGGGCCATCTCCATCCCTCCGGGATTCGGGCGGGCCTGGTGGACCCTGGACCCCGCGATATCGAGATACTAGAGTGATCTTCTCGATATGTCGATAACATTCGGAACCGGCGCCGGCACCCGCAGTCCTGAGCCCGAGCTGCTCGAGCTGCCCGAGGCCTCACCCGACGCGCTGCTCGAGCTCTACGAGGCGCGCGGCTGGGGCGATGGCCTTCCGCTCGTTCCCCCCACTCCCGAGCGGGTCGAGGCGATGCTCGCCCAGACCACCGGCGATCCTGACGAGGTTCTCGGGGTGCTCCCCCCGAGGTTCGGACAGGCGACGCGGCGACTGGTCGCGATCAACGCGGTGCTCGCCGGCTGCCGGCCCGACGTGATGCCCGTGCTCGTCACCGCGGTGCGCGCGCTTGCCCGTCCGGAGCTCAACCTGCGAGGCGTGAACGCGACCACCCACCCGGTGGCGCCGCTGCTGATCGTGCACGGCGAGGCGGTCGACCGTTGCCGGTTCAATGCCGGCATCGGCGTGTTCGGTCCGGGCACTCGCGCGAACGCCACCGTCGGACGCGCCGTGCGTCTCGTCCTCCTGCACGTGGCTGGCGCACGACCCGGTGACGGCGACGCCGCCCAGCACGGCCAACCATCGAAGTTCTCGTACTGCATCGCCGAGAACCTGCCGGCGAGCCCGTGGGAGGCGTACCCGCGCGCTCGCGGTGTCGACACGGAGTCTGCGATCACGATCCATTGCGGCGAGAACCCACACAACGTGCACGACATGGAGAGTGGCACGCCGGGCCCCATCCTGGACAAGTGCGCGACTGCGATGACCTCGTTCGGTCAGAACAACGCGCCGATCGCCCACGGCGAGTACTTCGTGCTGCTGGGCCCCGAGCACGCCGCGACGATTGCCGCCGCAGGCTGGAGCCGAAAGGACGTCGCGCTGTACCTCTACCAACGCGCTCGTCGTCCGGCAGGCGAGTTCCGCGCCCATTTCGAGAGCCGCGCGTGGATGCCCTGGATGGAGTCGGTGCCCGACCACGACCTCTTGCCGATGACGGGTCATCCCGACAACATCCGGGTCGTGGTCACGGGTGGTCCGGGCAAGCACAGCTGCATCGTGCCGAGTTGGGGCATGACCACCTCGGTCACCTTGCCGGTGGAGGGCTGAGGTGCCCGCCGTCTACGCGCCCGACGGGGCGGTTGGCCCGGCACCCGTCTCGCTCGCGACTTCACCCAACGTCTTGACCGGCATCCGTATCGGAGTGCTCGACAACGGGAAGCCGAACGCAGGGCTGCTGCTCACCCGTGTGGGCGAGCAGCTCGCCGCGCGCACGGGCGCCACGCTCTCGCTCGTGACCGACAAGGGACCGGGCGGCAACGCGGCAACGCCATGCACCGAGGCCGTGATGGAACGGCTCGCCGCGGAGTGCGACGTTGCGCTCACCGGCTCCGCCGACTGCGGGAGCTGCACGTCGTGGAGCGTCCACGACACGATCCAGCTCGAGGACCTGGGTGTCCCAACGGTGGTCGCGACCACGACGGGGTTCGTCGACCTGACCCGCCAGGTGGCGGCTGGCTTCGGTCTGCCCGAGGCGCGGATCGCGGTCTTCCCGCACCCACTCGGCGGCACACCCGACGACACCATCCTGATGTGGGCCGACGCCGCGGTCGACGAGGTGATCGCGCTCCTGACGCACATTGGGTGATCCCGAGTGCGATCCCGGGTAGAACCCCTGCATGAGTCAGAAGGCGCCGAACCGTGAGGAGCAACGCGAGCGGTACCGGGAGCTGCTCGAAGAGCTCCGAACGGTCATGCCCGGGGCTCAGGTCCTCCTCGCGTTCCTCCTCACGGTCCCCTTCGCCACGAAGTTCCACCGCCTCGATGATGTCGGGCGAAACACGTACGCAGGGGTGGTCTTCTGCGCCGCATTGGCGACCATCTTGTTCATGACGCCGGCGGCGTACCACCGAGTGGCCCGCCGCCAGGACCGGGCCGAGCGGTTGGACTTCGCGATTCGCATCGTCATCCTGGGGATGGCGCTCCTCGCTCTCGCGATCGGCGGGGCCATCTTCGTGGTCGTTCGCTTCGTGTTCGACGACACCGCGCTCGGACTGGCCTTCGGCGGGATCGCTTCGCTCACGGCGGCAACGCTCTGGTACGTGCTGCCGTCTCTGCACCGAAACTGAATGGGTCCGGCATCCCCGATCCAAGGGGACGCCGGACCCACCACGAGTGCCTGGTTCAGCTGTACATGAGCGAGCCGGGCGTGGTCAGCAGCTCCCCGGTCTCGAGCCACGTCTTCAAGCCCGAGAGGATCATCGGCCAACCGCCGAAGAGCTGCTCGTTGGCGCCGTCGCGCAACTGGTCGTGGAGGACGATCAATCGACACGAGTCGGCGATCGGCTCGATCTCCCACGTGACCCGTGACGAGCCTTCCGCCTTCACGTCGTCGTCCCACAGCGCGGCCATCGTGTGCACCAGCCGGAGCGGAGGATCGGCTTCGAGCACTTCCCCGTTCCCGAGCAGTCCGCCGGGGCTGGTCATCTCGAAGCGCGACCCGGCTTTCCAGTCCGTCTCGATCCGCGCACCGAAGTTGTACTTGGACCGCTGCTCGGGGTCGGTGATGGCCGCCCAGAGGCGCTCCGGCGTGGTCTTGATGAAGATCTCGAACACCTTTTCCATGGCTACTCCAGTCGTTGCTTGAGGCCGCTGAGCGCTGCGGCCCAAGGCTCCGCGTACTTGCTCACCCACCGGTCGTGGACAAGCCGGATCGGGACCGGGTTCAAGAAGTGGAGCTTCTCGCGCCCCCGCCGCCGAGTGACCACGAGGCCGGCTTCCTCGAGCTGCTTCAGGTGCTTCATCACACCGAAGCGACTCATCTCGAAGCGCGTCACGAGCGCACCCAACGTCTGCCCGTCCTGCCGGAACAGCTCGTCGAGCAGCTCGCGTCGGGTCGGATCGGCAAGGGCCTTGAACACCGCGTCCACACCGCGTGATGATATGTGACTAATAGGTCACATGTCAAGGGAAGCCGCGCGGCGCATCGGGCGAAGCACGAACACCCCCCAACCGAGGTACCGGCGGCCGTAGCGGAGATAGCTCCGCCGCGCGTCGTCCCGGATGGCCCGGACGTCGTCGGCATCCGGGTCGTCGGCGTGCTCGTCGAGCCAGGTCGACACGTTCAGCCACTGGCTCGTGGCATAGCGGTCCCAGGTCTCGGGGGTCGCCAGCACCATCTCGACCAGGTCGAGACCGGCGTCCTCGAAGCGGCCGAGGTTCCCGCTGAGGTCGGTGAACTCGTCGCCGAGGTGCAAGGCCGCCTTGGCCGCGTCGGGTGGCTGATCATTCCAGTACGCCTCGCCGACGAGCAGCCATCCCGTGGCGTGCAGCGGTGCACGCATCAGCTCGAGCGTGCCGCTGAGCCCCCCTCCGATCCAGGTCGCGCCGATGCAGCTGACCACGTCGAACGAGCCGGGTTCGGCTTCGTGGAGCGCCGCGTCGCCCTCGATGAAGTGCACGAGGTGATCGACGCCGAGCTCGACCGCGCGCGCGTTCGCCATCGACGTGTACGGCGGGAACACATCGATGCCGAGACCCGTCGTGCCATGACGATGGGCGTACTGACAGAGCATCTCGCCTTTGCCCGACGCGAGATCCAAGTGGCGCTGCGCGGGCTGCAGCTTGCAGATGTCGCCGAGCAACAACAGCTGCTCGAGCGACAGCGGGTTGAGGATCCGATGGTCGACTTCGGAGATCTGGTGAAACCGGTGAACACTGACCACGACTGTTTCCTAGCCGCGGGCTCCGCGGCAGGCCGTCACTTTTCCTCCCCGGGCAGCACGTCACGTTCGGACTCGTGATACGCCGGGTGGTCCCCCGCGGTCTCCACGTTGAACCCGTAGCCGTAGACGAGCGAACCGCCGATGGTCCCGCCGAGCACCGTGAGCACGGCCGCGACGATCGAGAGCGCAACGACGACGGCCCCACTGTGCGAGTCACCGCCGTATGCCAGGGTGCGCAACCCGATGTTCGTCAAGACCAACACGGTGACGGTGGTCATCGTCACGGCGTGTGCATTCGCCTCGCGCCGCACCTGCGTGCCCGGCTGGGTGGACCGTAGCCAGTCCCAGAAACCGGTGAGCGCGGTCAACAGCGAAACCGACGCGCCCGCGATCAAGACGAACGTGGCAGCGCGGAAGAAGTCGCGCGCCCACTCCTCGTCTTGTGCCACCTGGGAGATCACGTCGAGCCCCGCAACGATCATGTAGGCACCCACCGGGATGTCGGTGAGCGGTGGATGCAGCGGCTTGCCGGCCCAGCCGCGCAAGCCCTTGAACGTGCGCCCCCGGAACGTGACCGCCGGTCGAAATGACAATCTCCTCATGCCGCGACCTCTCTTCGAGCGCTGTCATGGCCTGTCGTACCCATCTCGGCGCTCACACTCAACTCGCTCCTCTGTGTCTGGCGCCAGAGCACAGGGGGTTGGACTGCCCCATCTTGGGGTACCTCTCCCACGATGAGACGAGCCCAGCAGCGCTACGAGGCATCAACCGCGGCCGCCCAGAAGGCCCGGCGGTTCGTCAACCGGGTGTTGACGCACTGGGACCGTGGCGACGTCCGGGAGGACGCCAACCTGCTCACCTCGGAGATCGTCGCCGACGCGGTACGTCAACAGTCGAGCCAGGTGACACTGCTGATCGAGCAAGCCGACGGCGTCGTCCGCGTCGAGGTGAGCGACGATCCGGGCCTCATCATGGATCCCAAGGCCGCCGCGTTCGAGCGCCGCACGGGTCGCCGGCTCGTGCACGCACTCGCGCGCCGATGGGGCTCCGATACCGATCTCTACCGCACGACGACCTGGTTCGAGCTCCCCCGCCGCCGCGACTAGGAGCGTCGCCGGTGCGGTCCCGCGGTGTGCGAACATGTGTTCGTGTCCGATGGGGCGACGATCCTGCACGCCGACCTCGACTCGTTCTACGCGTCGGTCGAGCAACGTGACGATCCCCGCCTGAGGGGCCGGCCGGTCCTCGTCGGCTCTGGCGTCGTGCTCGCGGCGAGCTACGAGGCGAAGGCGTGCGGCGTGCGCACGCCGATGAACTGCCGCCAGGCACTCCGACTCTGCCCGCACGCGGTCGTGGTTGATCCGCGGATGTGGGTGTATGCCGACGCGAGCCGGGCAGTGTTCGATGTCTTCGAGCACACCACGCCGCTCGTCGAAGGGCTCTCGATCGACGAAGCGTTCCTCGACGTCGGAGGGCTGCGGCGTGTCTCCGGCACCCCTGTGGAGATCGCGCAACAGCTGCGGCGCGACGTGCTGGAGGAGGTCGGGCTGCCGATCACAGTGGGAGTCGCGCGCACGAAGTTCCTCGCGAAGGTCGCGAGCGGTGTTGCCAAGCCCGACGGTCTTCTCGTCGTCTCCCCCGACGCTGAGCTGGCGTTCCTCCACCCGCTTCCAGTCGAGCGACTCTGGGGGGTCGGGCCCATCACCGCACAGAAGCTACGAGACCGCGCCATCACGACGGTCGGCGAGGTTGCGCAGCTCTCCGAGGACGCCCTGGTCGCGTGGCTCGGCCGGGCGTCGGGTCGGCAAATGTACGCACTCGCGCACAACCGCGATCCCCGGCCCGTGCAGGTGGGTCGCCGCCGCAAGTCGATCGGAGCGCAACGCGCGCTCGGCCGATCATTCAAGGCCCCCGGCGCCGTCGACGCCGCGGTCGTCGAGCTCGTTGATCGGGTGACCCAGCGCATGCGGGCGGCCGACCGGGTGGGTCGCACCATCACCCTTCGCCTCCGATTCGACGACTTCACACGCGCCACGCGATCACACACGCTCGATCGGGCGACGGCCCACACGGTGACGATTCTCGAGGCCGTGCGGGGTCTGCTGGCGGCTGCTCAGCCGATGATCGACGAGCAAGGGCTGACGCTCGTGGGCATCGCGGTCGGCAATCTTGACGACGACGCCGTGCAGCTCCCGCTTCCGTTCGATCGTCAAAGTGGAAATGCATTCGACACGACGCTCGACGAGGTGCGCCATCGCTTCGGCGCGTCGGCCATCACGCGCGCGGTACAGCTCGGCCGGGAGCAGGGCATCTCGGTCCCGGTGCTGCCGGACGAAGCCTCCGGCCGGATTCGCGGCGTCGCACCTACGACGCGCCGAACACCTCCCGCACCTGGAAGTGTGCGCGGAGCCGATCCCCGATGAAGTTGATCGCGAAGATCGTGAGCAACAGCGCCGTGATCGGCACGAACGCCATGAGCGGCGTGTCGCGCAGGGTCGTGCCCGACGAGGCGGTCGAGATCAGCTTGCCCCAGGTGATCGTGTCGCCCCCCACGCTCAACCCGAGGTATGCGAGTCCGCCTTCAGCGACGATGGCCAACGCGGCGCCGAGCAGCGCGAGACCGGTCAGCGCCGTGATCACGTTCGGCAGGATCTCGCGCCAGAGGGTACGGGCTTCGGTTGCGCCGAGACCCTTGGCCGCGATCACGAACTCCCGGTTGGCGAACGCAATCGTGTTGGCACGTGCCAGCCGTCCGATCGGGGCGATCGCGAGGACACCGATGACAAGCAGCACCCACTGAAGCTCCTTGCCGAGGAAGGTCAACAGCAGGACGGCGAGCACGACGGCCGGGAACGCGAGCTCGACGTCATAGACGGCCGAGGCGATGCGATCGAACCACCCGCGGCGGTAGCCCGCGACGATACCGGTGAGGCCGCCGACGAGGAGGCCGAGCGTGATCGACGCGAAGCCGACGAGCAACGAGACGCGCGACCCCCAGATCGTTCGCGAGAGCAGATCCCGACCTGCGTCGTCCGTGCCGAGAAGGTTGTGCCCGGAGAACAGCCCTTGGCTCAGATCCCCGTTGAAGACCTCGTTTGGGTCGGCAAGCGGCAGGATCGGCGCCAACACCGCGAGCGCGACGATCAACACCACCCACCCGACTGCGATCCAGAACGGAACGCCCAGCCGTCGCCGAGCGGCCCGGTCAGCGGGAGCGCGCGCCACGGACTCGCGGGTCGAGCACGGCATAGAGCGCATCGACGAGGAAGTTCACCAGGACGTAGATCAGGGCAAGGACCACGACGATCGACTGCACGACGACGTAATCGTGTTGGAGCACCGACCGAACGATCTGGAAGCCGAGGCCCGGGAGCGAGAAGATCGTCTCCGCGACGAGCGCACCCCCGAGCAGCGCGCCAACCTGGATCGCGAGCACGGTGACCAGCGAGAAGGACGATGGTCGCAACGCATGGCGCACGAGGATGCGCCACGTCGACAGGCCCTTGCTCCGGGCGAACACGATGAACTCTTCCTGGAGCGTGCGGATCATGTCGTTGCGCAGCACCCGCATGTACACCGCTCCGAGTGGCAACGCGATGCTGAAGGCGGGAAGGAACATGGAGTAGAGACGATCGAGAAACGAACCGTCGAGATATCGGGCCGGGAAGATGTCGTTCTTGACCGAGAGGAAGTACAGCAGGATCACCCCGAGCGCGAACGGTGGCATGGCGATGGCCCCGAAGGAGACGGCGGTCGACGCCCGATCGAAGAGCCGATCGGCGCGATACGCACTCATGACTGCAATCGGTATCGCGAGCACCAAGGCAAGAATCTGCGCGTAGGCCATCAACATCAGCGACACGGGGATTCGTTCGCCGATCACGGCGCTGACCGATTCGCCAGTGTTGTAGGACCGCCCGAAGTCGCCCTGGATCGCATCGCCGAGCCACGAGGCGTACCTGCTCGGGATCGACCCTTCGAGGTGCAGGTCCTCGCGCGCCTGCTCCCGCACTTCCTTGTCGGCGTACGCGGGCCCCAGGTTCGCCTTGAGCGGATCGCCCAACAAGTTCATCGAGAGGAAGGTCAGGAACGTGACCGCGAACATGACCGCGACGAGATGCCCGGCCCGCCGGATCAGGTAGCGCATCGTCGCTCGCCTTCGCCCTCGGCTGCGCGCGAGGCGTTCAGCCCTTCAGCGAGATCTGCCAGAGGGAGTGGATTCCGTTGCCGAGCACGCTCTTTCCCTTGCCATCTGCCTGCTTCGTGAACACGGGGTTCTTCACGTTGTCACTGGCCGCGACCTGCCAGATCGTATGGCTCAGGAAGATGTACACGTAGTTTTCGTTCAGCAACGCGCTGATCCTCTGCCAGCTCTCGGCTTGGAGGTCGGGATCGTCGGACGCCCGCTGCTCGAGGCCGAGCTCTTGGATCTCGTCGTTGCAGTAGCGCGACCACGTGATCGACAGCGAACCGGGCCCGCCCGCGTTCCTGCAGTCGATCCACGTGAAGTCACCGTCTGGGTCCTCGGCCCCGAACTGGCGCCACGCCACCACCTGGTAGTCACCGGTTGCCACGTGAAGGACGTAGTCGTCCTGGAGCTCCTGCGCGCGGTCGACGACGAATGCCGACTTCCAGCCGTCGATGAGCACGTCAGCCGTCAGCTCGAGCACGGCGCTCGGTCCCGTGTATTTGAACGTGAACTTGATCTTGTCGCCCTCACACTGGTCCGGGCTTTCGGCGCAGTACTCCTCCGCGACTCTTTTGGCGGCAGCCGGCTTGTCGGCCTCCTGCTTGACCTTCGGGTTCGCAGACGGCAGCGATGGGTGGAACATGCTGTCGGCCGGCTCGGCAATCCCCTTGCCGATGATCTGGAGGTAGTTCTCCCTCGGCGTGGCGAGCGCCAGCGCCTTCCGGGCACGCACGTCGTCGAACGGTGGCTGCTGGGTGTTGATGAGCGCGAACCCGTCTTCGGCCGTTCCCTGCTCGATCGTCTGAACGTCCTCGGCGCGGAGGAGCTTGATCGTGCCGAAGTCGCTCGTGTGCATCATGTCGAGCTCGTCCGCGAGGAGCTGGTCGGCGCGTCGCGCCGGATCGGTCTGGATCACGAACTCGATCCCATCGAGCTTGACCTCGCCGCGCCAGTAGTCGTCGTTGCGCACGAACGTGGTCGTCGAGTCCTGGGTGCGGCTCTCGAAGACGAATGGTCCAGTCCCAACCGGCTCCTGGTTGAGGTCGGGGTTCTCCTCCGCAGCCGCGATGTACGTGGGGGACGCGATGTAGCCGATCTGCGCGACGAAGTACTGCGCGATGTGCGCATTGGGGCCTGCCATGTGGAGGCGCGCGGTGAGGTCGTCGACGATCTCAACGGGGTTGTCAGGATCGAAGAAGTCGTTGATGGCGAGGCCGATGAGGGGGTCGGCGAGCTCAGCCTCGAGGTTGGCCTTGATCGCCTCGGAGGTCAGCGGAGTGCCGTCGTGGAACTTGATGTTCGGGCGGAGCTTGATGTCCCACGCGGTGAAGTCGGCGTTCGGTGTGGCCGACTCGGCCAACCACGGGTGGAACTTCCGGTCGGTCCCGAGCCGGAACAGAGGGTCGTACACCGCGTTGGCCATCACGAAGCCGGGGGCCACGAAGCGGTTGGCCGTGGGGTTCAGCCCGTCGGCTTCGGCTTCGAGGCCGTAGCGCAGCGTGCCCCCGCCTCCCGAGCTCCCGGCGCCCACGGGACTCGCGGCACCGACCATGGTTGCCCCCGAGACCAGGACCGCGAACGTCACTGCGAGCGCGAGCTGACGGCGTTGACGCATCGGTTCCCCCTCGTACCCGAAAGATCGCGGCACCGAACCGCGGGAAAACCTACCCCGCTGCCGCCTCGCCGGGATCGTCAGGCGTACGCCGGTTCGAGCTCCGTGGCGAGTGCGTCGAACTCGGCTGCCCACGCCCGGCGCCATTCGCGCTTGGTGGGCTCGTCGGTCCAGGTTCCGTCGATCGCGTTCATGAGGAACTGCTTGAAGTCGGCGGGGGTGAAACCCATGTGGTCGGCTGCGACGATGTAGTCGGTCGTGGGATCCGTCTTGAACATCGGGGGGTCGTCACAGTCGATCATGATCTTGAGGCCCCGGCGTGCCATCTCGCGTATCGGATGCTTGCTGTAGTCGGGTCCGAAGTACACCCATGCCGTCGAAACCGGCGTGCAGGTGAACACGACACCCTCGTCGCGGCAACGGCCAAGGATCGCGTCGTCCTCGATCACGTGGTATCCGTGGTCGATGCGCTCACAGCCCAGGAGGTCGAGGCACGTTTCGATGTTGCGCGGCGGAGCATCCTCGGACGAGTGGGCGGTGACGTGCAGTCCGGCACGACTCGCCATCCGATACGCCTTCCAGAAGCGTTCGGGTGGGAAGTCCGCCTCGGCGTAGTCCATCCCGATCCCGATGACCTCGTCGCGTGGGTGCTCGAGCATGGTCTCGACCATCGAGACCGCGAGCTCCGGGCTCTCCATCCGGTTCACTGCCGCGATCAACCGACACTCGATGCCATGGTCGGTACGAGCGTCGTTGATGCCGTCGATCAAGCCGTCGACGCACGTGTCGTAGCTGGGCCCGGCCGCCATGTGCGTCGTGGGGTTGAAGAACATCTCGCGGTAACGGACGTTGTGCTCCGCGGCCTCGGTCAGCGTCTCGTAGGCGATGCGCCGGAAGTCGGCGCGCTCCTGTGCAGCGAGCGCGCTGTTGTCGTACATGTGCAGGAACTTGTAGATGTCGGGATAGTCGTAGAGGTCCTCCGGCTCGTCGAACTCCGGCAGCGGGACACCATGCTTGGCCGCCAGCTCGACGACGGTGCGGGCCTGGATCGACCCCATGAGGTGTACATGGAGGCTCACCTTCGGTATCGCGCGCAGGAAGGCGTGCATCTCCACCGTGGCTCCGTTCCGTCGTCCCGTCCGCTCCGGCCTGCATTCTGCAACGCCGCGCCACGGCGCGCCATGATCTAGCCGTGCCCGACAGCGATGGAATGCGTGCCTGGCGCGTGCACCGCTACGGACAGCCGCTCGAGGTGCTGCAGCTGGACCAGACGGCGCTCCCGGACCCAGGGCCGGACGAGGTGCGGGTGCGCGTCCAGGGCATCCCGTTGAACCTCAACGATCTCGAGCGCATCACTGGCGGCAACATGATGGCGCGACCCGAGTTTCCCTACAGCCCGGGCATGGAGGTCATGGGCGTGGTCGATGCCTGCGGCACGGGTGCCGAGGTGTGGGCGGGCAAGCGGGTCGTTGCCACCACCAAAGGCGCATTCGGTGGCTTCGCCGAGTTCGCCGCATGCCCCACGGCCGCGACGTTCGACATGCCCGATGACATCCCACTCCCGGGCGCCGCGGCGCTGTACTTCCCCTTTCATCTCGCCTGGTTGGGACTGTTCGACCGCGCCGAGCTCGCCGCCGGCGAGAGCGTGCTCATCCACGCGGCTGCCGGAGGTTCGGGTTCCGCCGCGATCCAGCTCGCGCGCAACGCGGGGGCGCGGGTTTTCGCTACGGCGGGCACCGACGAGAAGGTGCAGCTGTGTCGCGAGCTCGGCGCCGACATCGCCATCAACTACACGACCGAAGACTTCGCGGAGGTGGTCCTCGCCGAGACCGGCAACGCGGGCGTCAGCGTCATCTTCGACAACGTCGGCGAAGCGGTTGTGGAGAAGTCCATGCACTGTCTCGGGTACAACGGTCGGTACTTGATGATGGGATTCGCCTCCAACAAGGTCGTGGCCGACGAGAAGTTCGTGGTCCCGCGCCGCGTCGCCCTCGGCAACTTCAAGTTGTGTGGCGTGCTCCTCAACTACCAGAGTGCCGCCATCGTGCCGACGATCAAGCAGGCCATGGGCTGGAACGTCGCACCGCGCGAGCTGGGTGAGCGCATCAGCGGCCAGATCGTCGACCTCGTGCGCAGTAAGGCCGTACGACCAGTGGTCGGCCAGACCGTGCCGTTCGACCAGCTGCCAGCTGCGATGGAGGCGATGGCCGATCGGGCGACGACCGGCCGCACAATCGTCATGGTGTGAGGACGGATTAGAGGTTCGCGACCGCGACCTTGCCCAAGGCGGTCATCACGTCAACGCCTTTGAGCTGGAGCGTGGCATCGGGCCCGAACGCCACGAGCCGCAAGAACACGAGCGTCTTGCCCTGCCGGAACTTGAACATGTCGCCGAACACGGTTGCGTACTTCGCCCGGTTGCCGACACCCTTGACGATGGCGCCGTTGTTTCGAAATCGCTTGAGGTCGAGCTTGGCGGCCTTCACCGTCTCTGTCTGCGACACCTCGATGCTGAAGACGGTGGTCGGCGAGAGCTGGGTGTACTCGCAGAAGGCACTGCCTTCAGCTGGTCCTCTGATCGTTCCACCGCCATGGTCACTCCATTCCCTCTTGATTTCCTCCGGGAAGGCGATGCCTAGTGTGGCCTGGAGGTCCGGCTCGGTCACGAGTGTGCAGGCATCGATGGTGACCGGGACTTGTGCGTGTGCCGGTGCACCGAGCGCGCCGAAGCCGAGCCCGCCGGCCACGAGCGTGACTACGAGGAGATGGCGAAGCGAATTCTTGCGTGCCGTACGCAACATGGCGTCCTCTCGACCAAGTCAGGAGAAACGTCGAACCTGCTGCGGGATCCCGGCCCAAGCGAGGCGTGTCTACCGAGCGAAACCGTCACCCTACTCGCAACAGCTCGTCGATCTGTCCGATCGCCAACGTCATGCCTTCCTCCATCCCCATCGAGATGATCTGCTCCATGGCATCGGGCGAGGGGAAGGTGGTCTCGACGGCCATGCTCGTGCCGCCGTCGGGCTGCTCGCTCAGCTCGACGCGGATGGTCATGACCGGCATGTCCGCGTTCGGGTGGCCCGCGTCGTCGGCGAACCCATCCTCGAACTCGAGACGGTGCGGAGCATCGACCGCGAGCACGCGCCACCAGCCGCGTGCCTTGTCGCCTGCGGGACCGGTCATGAAGTAGTTGATGCTCCCGCCAGGAGATAGGTCGTGATCAACGACGGTCGCCGGGTACGTGGGTGGGCCCCACCACCGCTCGAGTTGACGCGGGTCCTCCCAGAGCTGCCACACGCGCTCGATCGGCGCATCGAACTCCGAAGTGATCGTCATGGTCATCGCCTTGGGGTCCTTGTGAACATTCGTGACCGTCATTGAGCAACTCCCTCGCTTCGGTCGTCGGCGAGAACCTCGCCGAATCGGTCGATGCGGCTTCGCCACATCGCTTCGAACTGTTCGAGCAGGCCGTGCGCGCGGCGCACGGTGTGGACGTTGCCGCGAACGAGCTGTTCGCGCCCGTGCCTTCGCTTGGTCACGAGGTCGGCGCCTTCCAGCACGGCGACGTGCTTCTGGACCGCGGCGAAGCTCATCGGGTAGCTGCGCGCGAGCGCGGAGACGGAATGCTCGCCCTGCAGGGTGCGCATGACGATGTCTCGTCGGGTGGCATCCGCGAGCGCATGAAACAGCCGATCTGCCTTCGCCCGAGGGCGCGTATCTACAACCATATGGTTGTAGATTATCCTCGCTTGCTCTGAGTTGCAAGCCTCACTCGCTGGTACCCACCCGGTGCTGGGCGGCAGTCAGCAGAACGCCTAGGCGCTCAAGGACTCGAGCGTGAGGGCATCACGTCTTCCTTGCCAGGAGCACCTTGGCGGGGCGGCCCGCCAGCTCGGTCTTGGCGGCTTTCTGCACATCGAAACCATGCGCCGCCAGCTTCTCGCCCACCACCGCCGGATCGATCTCGGGGAACGCCAGATGTTGCTTGTGTCGCCGAGCGTCAACGCGGTCGTGGTCCACGTGAGCCGGGTCGTCGAAGTCCTCGTCGACGAGGAGCACGCGCCCGCCGCGGCGCAGCACCCGCTCAAGCTCAGCAACCGCGGCGTCGAGGTCGCTCCAGTGGTGCATCGTATTGACAGCCCAGGCTGCATCGACACTCGCGTCGGGCAGCGGGAGGTGCTCGGCCGCGCCGTCGAGGACTTCGATCCGGTTCCGGGAGCGCTGCGCGAGCCGCCGGGCCGCGAGCACCCGCCTCAAGAACGGCGTCGGCTCGACCGCGATCACGTGGGCACCCGCCTTCGCTGCGACGACGGCGCCGGCTCCCATCCCCGCGCCCACGTCGAGGACCCACTCACTCGCGCGGACGTCGAGCAGACCGATCACGGCACGGTTGATCGGCGATGTCCACATCCTTCGGGAGAGGCGCACGTAACGGACGACGGCGCGCCATCCCCGGTCGTGGTGGTGCCCATGAACACTCGAGTGCTCGACATGCTCACTCATCCGCGCATCCTTGCTCAGGCGTCGACCGTCCACCGGAGATTGGGGCGGCAGCTTGCAGGCCGACTCCTGGCACTCCTGCTGGTGCCCCAGTTGACCCAGTGGTCGCGAGACGTGTTCGCGTGAACCGTACCTGGCGATCGACACCACGCCGACGAAGCGACCTGTTGCTCGACATGCGCGTCTACCCAACCTGATCGAGCACGAGAGGCTCAGGGTGAAGCCGTAGAGTCTCGAACCCGTGGCGTCAAAGAGACGTGGGATTCTCTCCTGGCTCGCTGGTGCATTCCCTGCCACGCGGCAGCGCAGAAGGCGGATCGTCGACTACGCCCGCGCGTGGGAAGCAGCGAACGAACGCGTCGGCACCGAGACCGGGCCCTTGTGGGTGGTCCTTGGCGACTCCACCGCACAGGCCATCGGTGCTGACAGCTACGACCACGGATACGTCGGGCAGGTACTGGACGCCCTCCGCCGCCACGATGGGCGCGTCTGGCGCGCGGTGAACTTGTCGCAGAGCGGGGCGTTGGCCATCGACGTGGTGGAGGAGCAGCTTCCTGGCCTCGATCAGATCGGTGCTCCAGACCTCGTGTCGTGCGCGGTCGGGAGCAACGACCTCCTCCGGCGCACGACGACCTTCGAAGCAGCGCTGGCAGAGATCGCGCGGGCCTTGCCCGTGGGAGCTCTGTTGGCCAACCTTCCCCGCGGGCTTCGGGAACGGCGCGCGCAACAAGTCAACGGCTACATCGAGCGCGTCGCCCGTGAACACCGCCTCCGGCTCGTCGACCTCTGGTCGACCACTGGCCCACCGTGGGGCGACAAGTTCTCGGCCGACCGGTTTCATCCCAACGAAGTCGGCTATCGAGATTGGACAACGGCATTCTGCGCCGCGCTGGGGATCAAGTAGCGGTGCGTTTGCCGGCTCGGTAGATGGCGAAAGTGGCGAGTGGATGGACAAAGTTCAGACGTCGTATCAATGAACAGATCGAATCCCGCACGAGGGCACGACTCCCCCTGTCGCCGCCACGGTGACAGGGTTCGCTGCGTAGCATGGAGGCCGCTTCCGACGCCTCGAGGTGCCTACGTCGTGCCCGCGCTCCCTCTCGTCCTCTGCATCGACGTCGAGCCGGATCGTCGCGTCACCGAGCGTGGTGACCGGCAGCGGCCGCGTGGGGCCGACCTCCTCCTCCCACTCGTGCCGCGACTCCGTGACCACCTGGCCGCGCTCTCGGGTGGCGACGCGCACCTGACCTGGTGCCTGCGGATGGATCCGCAAATCCGCGACACGTACGGATCGGCCGACTGGCTCGCAACGGCGTACGAGCGCGAGCTCGAGGCGCAGCAGCGGGCGGGCGACGAGCTCGGGCTTCACCCCCACAGCTGGCGGTGGCGCGACGGCGACTGGGTGTCCGACCAAGCTGATGAGTCATGGGTCGCGCACTGCGTGGACGTCGGCCTCGAGACGTTCCGATCGACCTTCGGCCGTGACACTCAGGTGTACCGCCACGGCGACGGGTACATGTCGAATGCGATCGCGCGCCAGATCGAGCATGCCGGTGTCCGGGTGGACCACACACTCGAGCCGGGAAAAGTCGCGCGGCCCGGCATCACGGCAAGCGAAGCCTCCACCGGCATGCTGCCCGACACCCGCGCGGTGCCGCACCATGCGTATCGGCCGTCGCATGCTGACTTCCGCGTGGCCGACACTGGGAAGCAGTCGGGGACGCTGTTCCTACCGCTGACCGCCGGGATGATCGTGAAGACCGGACATCGCGGCGGACGCTTGGTGCCGACCGGCAGCTACGAGATACTCGAGCTCTGGAGCGACCCGACCCGGTTCGCGCGCATGCTGCGGGTGACGCTGCGCGATCCTGAGCTCACGCACCTGGCGTTCGGCCTGCGCACCGACATCGGGTTGCTGCCGTCGGCCTTCGCCAACGTGGAGCGCAACGTCGAGGCGATCAGCCGCCAGCTCGATGGCAACGAGCACCAATGGTGCACGGCAGCGGCCGCGGCCGTGCACATCGAGTCCGCGGGCGTGGCGCCGGCTCCGCTGCGTGCCGAGCCAGACCGAGCACGCGCCACGCTCTGGCTCGAGGGCACGGCCGATGCCGGATACCGAGCGGGTGCGGAAGCCGAAGCGCTCGAGACGCTGATGGATGACGGGGGGGCCCTTGGCGAGCGCCTGCGCTCGCTGGGCGCGGACGCGCCGAGCGACGCGCTCGCGGCACCGAGGCCCGGCGCCGCCCTCCACGGAGAGCCCGTAAAGCACGAACGACCCGCCGTGCGATGGGTCGACGAACCCGGGGCGGTGTCGTGTCCGCTGTGCGGCCATGCGGGGCGAGCCCGGCGGATGGCGATGGCGCGCTGGGGTCACGAGGAGATCGGCGTGGTGCGGTGCCCGGCATGCCGCGCGGTGGTGCCCGAGCGGGTCGGCGCGATGGTCGACATGCCGGACGAGATGATCGACGGCCACCTGGAGTTCACGGCCGGTGTCGACGCGGTGCTCGTCACCATGAGTCGCGTCGAGCCGCGCCGAGACCTGCACTTCCTCGACGTCGGCTGCGGTTACGGCTTCGCCCTCGATCTCGCGCGCTTCGCTTGGGGATGGCGTGGCGTGGGCGTCGACCCCTCCAACTGGGCGCTACGCGGTCAACGCGAGCTCGGCGTGGACATCCGCGCCGGGCAGTTCGACGCGTCGCTCGACGTCGGCGACGAGCCGTTCGATGTCGCGATCGCGTCGGAGGCCCTCGAGCACATCCATCAGCCGTTGGCCATGCTCGAAACCATCCGACTCCGCCTCGCGGACGACGGCGTGCTCGTGCTGTCGACACCGAACGCCGACTTCATCCGTCCCGGCAACTCGCTCCGCGACGTCGCCGCCGCGCTCGGCAGCGGCGGTCACGTGTTCCTCGCATCGGCTGATGGTCTCAAGCAGGTCCTGCGCCGCGCCGGCTTCGGAGCCGTGATCGTCGATGAGGACGTGCAGACGCTTCGGGCCATTGCCTCGCCGACGCAGGCCGGCCTTGACGCGTGCCGCGACGCGCCGAAGCCACTAGACCTCGGCCTCCTCGCGCGCTATTGCGACGAGCGCGCGTCGTCGGCGGCACCCGACTCCGCGCTGCGTCTGGGCATGGCCGCGCGGAACGTGCAATACGCGCTGCACGCCAACGACCTTGCCGCGGCCGAATCCGGGTACCCACGCTTGCGCCAGGCGTTGCTCGACCGGCACGGGATCGACGTCGAGACGCCCTCAGAGACGATCGAGCGCGCAGTGGACGGCGCCCTTCCTGCCGTCGCCGCCAGTGCGCACTTCAGCACCGGGTTCCTCGACCTGGTCGCGCGCGGTCAGCCGGCGCGTGCGGCGGAGCAGTTCGCCGCCGCGGCGGTGGCCGCTGGTTCAGCGTCGGCGGGGCGCGATCCCGGGATCGTCTGGCTCCAGCTCCGCGCCATCGGTCATGAAGCGCTCGCCCATGCTCGGATCACGCCGGAACGCGTTCCCGACGCGCTCGTCCGGCTCCGGAACGCGAGCCGCGATCTGATCGGAGCCGAAGCGCGCGAGGTGGACGAGCTCTGCGCACAGGCGTTCCGCGAGCTCGTCGTTGGCGAGCAGTTCGACGCGGCCGACGCGGCTCGGATGCTCGTGAGCCTGCCCGACGCCTGGATCCATGAGGAGTCGGCTGATGGCCGCACCGCGCTCGACACCGTGTACTCGCTGGGGATGCTCGCCCTGCAGCGCGAGCGGGCCGCGGAAGCCGCGGCGTACTTCGGGCTGTGCGCACGCCTCGCCGCTGACTTCGATGCCGACGCCGACCGCGACCTCGCCACGCGTGCGAGGGCCCACGAGATCATGGCGCTCGAGATGCTCCGGCACGTCCCGGTCGCGGAAGCGGATCCGCTCGTCCCACGCCAGGCGTCGGTCGCCACGTCGACGGTTCGGCCGCCGACGCGTGCCGCGAGAGCAGGCATGAAGCTCGGCGTGAGCGTGGTCATCCCGCTCTTCAACGGAAAGGGGTTCCTCCGCGAGGCGGTCGAGAGCGTCGTGGCCCAGACCGTGACGCCCGACGAACTCGTCGTCGTCGACGACGGCTCCTCCGACGACGGCCACGAATCGATCGACGACATCGACGCGCCGTTCCCCATCCGCGTCATACGGCAGATCCATGGCGGGCAGTCGGTGGCGCGCAACCGCGGGGTGGCGGCGACGAGCGGTGAGCTCGTCGCTTTCCTCGACCAGGACGACACGTGGCACCCCGAGCATCTCGCCCGGCTGACCGCGCCGCTCATCGATGACCCCATGGTCGGCTGGGTCTACAGCGACTTCGACGAGATCGACGCCGAGGGCCGGACCGTGATCCGTTCGTTCCTGGCCGAGCACGGAGTCGCGCACCCCCGCACCACCCTCGCCGGATGCATTGCCGAGGACCTCATGGTGATCCCGTCGGCGAGCGTCGTGCGCCGTTCCATGTTCGAGACCATCGGCGGCTTCGATGTGCTGCTCCAGGGCTTCGAGGACGACGACCTCTACGTTCGTGCCTTCCGCGCCGGATGGCGGCTGGAGTTCCTTGCACGATCGCTCACGCGGTTCCGCGTGCACGCGACGAGCTCGTCCGCCCAGAGCCGATTCAACGAGAGCCGTCGCTACTTCAGCCAGAAGCTGTGCACGACCGTCGCGGACGACCGCCGTCTCAACCGCTACTACTCGCGAGACGTCATCGCGCCGCGCTTCCTGCGTGCCGCCCTCAACGACTATGTGCGAGCGGTCTCAGAAAAGGATTGGACCAATGCCAAGCGCATTGCTGACGACATGAGGTACTTCGCGAGCTTCCATCGTGATCGCGGGTCCCTGCGCTGGAGGCTGCTGTTGCTCCGCGGCCCGCGCATGGCACGGCGGCTTCTCCGGCTGAACGCGCTTGTACCCATCCGGTCTCGCCGCATGCGCGACCCGGTGCTCCGCCTCCGCTAAGTGGTATGTCAAGTCTCGTGACGAGAGTGCGATCGCTTACCTTGGCAAGGAGGCGAAACCCGTCTCGTTTGCGTCCCACCGCGGGCTCGACGCGCTACGGCGTCGCGTTGCGACGAGTGCGCATCGCGTGCACCACTCCGAACCCAACCAGCGCCAACAGGATGGCGGAGGCGGCGAAGCTCACATACATCGCGAGCTGCGCCTCTTGGCCGAATTGCCAGAAGCCGTAGGTCGTCAGCAGGACGCCGCGCAGCGTCTCACCCTTGAAGAGCGTGTCGCGCTGTCCGGTGATCTCGTCCAGCTGCGCCTGGAGCTCGGGAAGCGCAGGGTCGTTGGTCTCCTGCGCCTTCGTCACCTGATCGCGCAGCGCGAACTGCGGACCGCCCAGTTCGGCGTAGGTCTTGCCGTCCGCGATCTCCTCGAGGTGGAGGCCGATGTACTCGTCGGCGTAGACCCGTGCCTTCTCGCCGTCGTCCACCAGCTGACCGGCGTACTTCACGACACCCGGCTGCTGAAGCTCTTCTTCGGAGAGCTGGCCCTTCTCCGTGAAGAAGATCCTTTGCTCGCTCAACTGGTCGCGTACGTTGTTGTCCGCGAACTGGTACCGGTCGTTGAAGTAGACGCCGAACACGATCAGGACGACGGCCAGCATCAGGCCGGCGCCGCTGACCATCAAGTCGATGGTGCGTCGTTGCATCTTGATGTCTCCTCAAGTCATCAACGACGCCGTGTCGTTGCCATTCACATCGTCAACGTGAACTCGCTCGCAGAGGAGGGCCAAAGGACCCAAGGTTGAGTGCCGAAGGTCGGCAAGCGCATCGGCGCTGCGGGTCACCAGCCATCGTCCATGTGCAGGGCCCTGCCAAGGCACGACAGAAAGACCCGCACGGACCCCGCAACCGCCTGCTCGGTGCCGAGGCCGCTGCGAATGCCCTCGTCGCGGAGGGTATACGTCGCTTCAAACGTCACCGCCGAACGCGAGACGCTGATCGGGGCGATCGCCAAGTCGCCTTCGAGTGACCACGACGCGGCGGTGCTCTCCAGCGCCCAGCGGATCGGGACGACGAGCGAGTCGGCCCGGCGTCGGGCGGTGCCGCGCTGGCATCGCGCCATGCCGTCTCCCGCCGCAGACGAGAGGAGTGGTTCGAGCCAGGCGGGATCCCGAAGGAAGCGGGGTGCGACCGCTTCGAAGGGGCGATCGATCTGGACGACGTCTCGGATGAACATGGTGCATCGAGTGTCGGCGGTCCCGTGCGACGCGACGAGGGACGAAGGTCCCAACTTCCATAGGTCTCCGGACCGATGCGCGCGGTGGTCTCGATTCGACGACCCGGTTAGCCCAGGAGCGGCACTCGCCACTCGAGCACGGTCCCGCCCGGTTCGCTCGGCCCGATCGAGAACGTGCCACCGCGCGCCTGGGCTCGGGAAGTCAGATTGGCCAACCCGTGTCCGTGCCCGCGCGCGGCGGGATCGGCAAGACCGTGACCGTCGTCCCGCACGACTACGGCGAGGTCGCGGTCGGCGCTCACCGTGACATCGATATGACGGGCTCCCGAATGACGCACCGCGTTCGCCAGCGCTTCTCGGAGCACCGCGAGCAGCTCTTCGCCGAGCTCGGGGGTTACGAGGTTGTTGAGCGCGCCGTCGATTCGCACCGCGGGCTCGATGCCGGCAGCCCGCGTGGTGTGGTCCACCAGGTCCAGGACCACCGCGCTGATGTTGGGGCGATCGGCGGGACGCGCCTCGAGGGCGAAGATTGTGCTGCGGACCTCGGCGATGATCGCATCGAGCTCGTCCACGGCCCCGACGATTCGATCTGCCACCTCCGGCGCGGCGAGCCGCGCCGTTGCTTGCAGCGCCATCCCGGCCGCGAACACTCGCTGGATGACCTTGTCGTGCAGATCGCGCGCGATCCGTTCGCGATCCTGGAGCACCGCGAGATCCTGGAAACGCTCATGAAGCCGGACATTCTCGATGGCAACGGCCGCGACGCCGGCGACGGACACGGCCAGCCGTTCGTCCTCTTCGTCGAACTCCTCCGCCCCCTGCTTCTCACAGAGATAGAGGTTGCCGAACACGTCGTCACCAATCACGATGGGGACACCGAGAAACGAGTGCATCGGCGGGTGGCCCTCGGGGAAGCCGTACGACGCGGGGTGCTGCGTCAGGTCGCGCACGCGCAGCGGCTTGGGTTCGACGATGAGCAATCCCAGGATGCCGAGCCCCTCGGGATAGTGGCCCACCTGGTCGAGCATGTCGTCGGGTGCGCCATGGGCGACGAACTCGATCAAGCGTTGGTCGTCACCGATGACGCCGAGTGCGCCATAGCGGGCGTCAACGAGTCGGCATGTGGACTCGACGATGTGGCGCAACACGGTTGGAAGGCTGACACCGGCCGCGACTTCGGCCAATGCCTCGACAATCTGTTCGAAACGCTCCTCGGCGCCGGTGGCCGGCGTCGCGCGGTCGCCGCTGCCCAAAGGGTCCTCTTCCTTTAGCCGTCAGTCGCGATGCCGTCGCGCAGCCGCGCCGCGTAGACCGCGGCTTGCGTTCGGCGCTCCATCCCGAGCTTGGCCAAGAGGTTCGAGACGTAGTTCTTCACGGTCTTCTCGGCGAGATGGATCCGCTCCGCGATCTGGCGGTTGGTCAAACCTTCGGCGATCAGGTCGAGGATCTTGCGTTCCTGCTCGGTCAACGTGTCGAGACGCTCGTCGGTCTTGGGACCGGCCCGCAAGCGTTCAAGCACTTGAGCGGTGATTGCCGGATCCAGGAGCGACTGGCCGCCCGCAACGCGTCGGACGGCATCGACGAGGTCGTTGCCCTTGATCTGCTTGAGGAGATACCCGGCCGCGCCGGCCATGATCGCTTGGAACAGGGCTTCATCATCCGAGAACGACGTCAGGATCAGGCACTGGATCTCGGGGTGCTGCGACCGCACCTCCCGACACACCTCGACGCCATCTCCATCGGGAAGGCGAATGTCGAGGACCGCGACATCCGGGCGAGTCGGTGGGATGCGCGCCAGCGCCTCCTGGGCCGTGCCGGCTTCACCGACGACTTCGAGATCGTCCTCTGACTCGAGTAGCTCACGCAGGCCGCGGCGGACCACCTCGTGGTCGTCGAGCAGGAAGATACGAACGGCCTTGATGGACCGAGTCTACGAACCCGTCCCTAGCTCACGGTTTTCGACGCCTCGGTTCGCCACCGCGGCGATGCACTCCAGCTTCTGTGGACAGTCGATGCAGGAGCGGGGATCGATCAACTCGCGCCAGCCCAACGTCTCATGCCAGCACCGCATGCAGTTCTCGCAGCGGAAGTTCGTGCCCGCGCCATCACCCACCGCCACCAGCCGCGTCGAGCGGCACACCGGGCAGGACACCTCACCCGCGGAACCAACTCGATCGTCCATAGCCTCATGCGTGCCGATCGCTCTGCCGTGCAGCCAATTCCTCATGCGGAGCCTTCCCTCTCGGCCGGGGCGGTCATTCGCAGTTCCAGCAGACCACCCGAAGCGGCGCCGCCATAGAGCCGAACGCCCTCGTGGATATGACCTTTGGCCCTGCTCTTGCGGTCGTAGCCTGTGCGACCGTCGAGGCAAGCGAAGTGGTTCGGATCCCAGCTCGGCGGAGGCAGCAAATGAGCGAGCAGTCCTGGTTGGAGGAGCTCTCCACCGAGAAATGTCTGCACCTCTTGCGTCAAAGTTCGGTTGGTCGCATCGCAGTGGTCGTCGACCACTTTCCCATCATCCTGCCGATCAACTACCGCCTCGCCGAATCGAGCGGCCGCACGTGGATCGCACTGCGCACGAGACCGGGTAACGTCATCGACCAGGCGGCGATGAACGTGGCCTTCGAGGTCGACGGACTGGACCCGGCGCATCGGGAGGGCTGGTCAGTGCTCGTGCGCGGCACGCTGCACCGAGTGGACGCCGACGCCGCAGACTTCAGCGAGCGGTTCGATCCCGAACCCTGGATGCTCACGGAACGAGACGCCTGGCTCGTGATCGAGCCATTCGCGATCACCGGCCGACGCTTGCATGCAGCCGAGCGCGAGTGGGCATTCCACGTCGCCGCGTACCTCTGAGTCCCGATGAACGGAGTTCCCATGAAAGCTGTCGTGGTGTACGAGTCGATGTATGGCAATACGCATGCGATCGCTGACGCCATCGGGCGCGGCCTGGAACACACCGCCGACGTGACGGTCGTGGCGGTGCACGACGTCGACGCCGCGCTGATGCAGGGCGCAGATCTGGTCGTCGTGGGCGGGCCGACCCACGTGCACGGGATGAGCCGCGCCAGCACGCGCGAGGCAGCTGTCGACGCCGCGGAGAAGCCCGAGAGCGGACTGATCATGGATCCCGGTGCAGACGGAGACGGAGTACGCGAATGGCTCGACTCGATCGGCCGGCTCGATACGCGGGCCGCCGCCTTCGACACGCGCCTCGACGCACCCGCGCCCCTCACTGGCCGCGCCTCCAAGGGCATCGCACACAAGCTTCGCCAGCACGGATGCGAGTTGGTCGCCGACCCCGAGAGCTTCCTGGTCACCAAGGAGACGCACCTCGAGCCCGACGAGGAGGCGCACGCGCGTCGGTGGGGCGCGACGCTCGCGGCCAAGCTGCGGGAGGACGCGTCCGCCACTCGCCGGTCATGACCCCGGGTCGCAGAGTGACCGCGCGACGGACGGCGGCCCTCAGCATGGCCGCGACCCCGAGTCGCTAACGGCGAAGTCGAGATCCGGAAGATCGACGTTCAGGCCCGTGACGGTCAGCCGTGAAGCAGGACCCCAAGGAACAGCGCGCCGATCGCCGAGAGGCCGGCGACGCTGCCCCAGATCGCGAGGCCCAGCGTCGATTTGCTCACGGAATGGAGCCCAGCGGCGACGCCGGAAAGCCCGACCACCACGAGCTTGACGATCAAAGTGGTCCCGTACGGCCCGCTCCACGGTGCGTTCAGGGCAAGGATGTTCCACACGCCGGTGGCGATCAACACGCCGTATGCGGGCCACGCCAGCTGTGCGAATCGCCGGGCGGTCGCCTTCGGGGCATCCGGGCTCACTCCGCGCAATCCGGGGACGAGCCCGGCGAGCGTGATCTGGCCGCCAACCCAGATGGTTGTGGCCAGGACGTGGAGAAACAGGCGGATCGTCCGCTCGGTGACGTCAAGCACGGCGCCTCCTTGCTGGGGATTCAACACCCGTGTGCGAACTACTGCACGCAACCCGCCGCGAGTAGAGCGCGTCCTTTTCGCCTCCTGGCCGACCAAGGTAGGGAGTGCCCGCTAGCAGCGGTCGCCGCGGAGCACGAGGTGATCTGCTCGCTGTACAGCTCACACCTCTGCGTGCCGGTCACGACCGGACGGACTCCTGAGCCGATCGCGATCGGTTGACTGGCAATCACGAGCATGCCACGGCCGCGCTGCACGGTTGCGAGCAGTTGCCAGGGGTGAGGTTCACTGACCAGCTCGGCCGACGCGCGCGGGGTGACCGGCGTCGCACAGGTCTTTAGGATTGGCGCTTGATCGTCAGAAGGGACCGCGTCGTGGATCTACTCAAGGGTTTCCGCGTCTTGGACGTGTCGACGCACGGCGTGGTCCCGATCGCGGGGAGCATCTTGGCGTCGTGGGGTGCCGACGTCATCAAGGTCGAGGACCCTGAACACGGCGACCTCATGCGGGGCGGGACCGTGTGGGGCGTGCCACCACCCAAGGGCGGCTCGGGTCACCTGTACCACATCTTCAACCATGGGAAGCGGTGCGCCGCGATCAATCTGAAGCACGAGCGCGGTCGGGAAGCGCTGCTCAAGATCGTCGAGACCAGTGACGTCTTTCTGACCAGCTACCTGCCCGGCGTGCGCCAGCGTCTCGGCATCGATGTGGACGACATCAGGGCGCGCCGACCGGACATCGTCTACGGCCGCAACACCGGGCGCGGAACCAAGGGGCCGTTCGCCGAGCTGGGCGGGTTCGACGCAACCTCGTTCTGGTCCCGGGCCGGGCTGGCGACGGCGACGTCGGCCCCGAACCAGACCAGCCCGACCTCGATGCCCGCGCCCGCCTTCGGCGACAGCCAGACCGGCTTTGCCCTCGCCTCGGGCATCGTCGCTGCCCTGCTGCACCGGGAACGCACGGGCGAGGGCATGGTGATCGACACATCGCTACTCAACTCCGGCATGTGGGCGATGCAGACCGCGATCGTGACCACCACGCTCTTGGGCACGGACGAGCACCGCCGCCCCCCGCGCGGCGCCGCCGCGCCGCTCGTCAACTCCTACCGGACGAAGGACGGCCGGTTCATCCACCTGTGCATGGACCAACAGCACTACTGGCCCTCCTTCTGTGACGCCGTGGGCCGACCGGAGTGGAAGGACGACCCATCGCTCGCCACCCACGAAGCGCGAGAAGAGAACGCGGACCGCTGCGTCAAGCTTGTCGAGGAGCTCTTCGCCGAGCGGACCTACGCCGAGTGGAACAAGATCCTCGCCGGTCAACGAGGCCCGTTCGATCCCGTGCAGAAGGTCGGTGAGCTGGCCTCGGATCCGCAGGTCGTCGCGAACGGCTACATGACCGACATCGAAGATGAGGTGGGCCGCACGCTCAGTCTCGTGACTCCCCCGGTGCAGTTCGACGGTGCCCAGTACGAGACGCACGCAGCGCCCGAACACGGGGCCCATACCGACGAGGTGCTCGTCGAGGTCGGGTACGACATGGGCGAGGTCATCCAGCTCAAGATCGACGGCGCGATCCATTAGTAGGACGCTGATGTCAAGCAACGTCCGGAACGCCGCGAGCATCGCGGGCATCGGCGAGACCGAGTACTGGAAGGTCGGTCGGGCCACGAGAGGCGAGTTCGAGCTGGCGTGCAGCGCCGTGATGCGCGCCGTCGAGGACGCCGGGCTGGAACTGTCCGACGTGGACGGGCTGTGCACGTATTCGAGCGAGCGCTCCGCGCCGATCGCGCTCGCGCCGGCGTTGGGCATGAACGACCTTCAGTTCGTGAACCTGTACCCGGGCGGAGGCAACGCGGCCGGCGGTGTCGTCCACAACGCGGCGCTCGCAGTCGCTGCCAGCACGGCGACGACGATCGTGTGCTACCGGTCGTTGTGCCAGGGGCAGTTTCAGCGGTTCGGCCGGGCCCGGGCCGGTACCGGGCTGTCGGCGCAGCCGATGAGCACCTCCATCGGCGGGCCGCAGGCGTTCACCGCGCCGTTCGGGTTGATGTCACCGGCTCAGATGTACGCGCTCGACGCCCGGCGGCACATGCACGAGTTCGGGACCACGAGCGCGCAGTTCGGCGCGGTGGCGGTGACGGCATACGCCAATGCGCAGAGGAACCCCCGAGCAGTCATGTACGGGCGGCCTTTGACGTTGGGACAACATCAGGAATCTCGCCTGATCGCGGACCCGTACCGTCTCTTCGACTGCTGCCAGGAGAGTGACGGCGCCTGCGCTGTGGTCGTCACGTCGTCCGATCGGGCTGCTGGGCTTCGCCACCCGCGCGTGCTCATCACGGCCGGCGCGCAGGGCTTGGTTGCGGGTGACGGAATCGAACGGCAGTCACGGCCAGCGGACCTCTGGACGAGCGCGGGCATGACGTCGATCGCTCGCCAGCTCTACAACGAGGCCGGCATCGGGCCCCAAGACATCGATGTCGCCCAGGTCTACGAGAACTTCACGGGCCAGGTCATCATGGCGCTCGAGGACTTCGGCTTCTGCGCGCGCGGCGAAGGCGGTCCCTTCGTCGAGTCCGGAGCCATCGACTGGCCCGATGGTGACCTGCCGATGAACACCTCGGGCGGGAATCTCGCCGAGGCCTACATCCACGGGTTGAGCCTCGTGATCGAAGCCGTCCGCCAGCTGCGGGGGACGTCAACCTCGCAGGTCGACGGCGCGGCCCACTGCCTGGTCGTGAGCGGGCCGAGCGCGCCACCGTCGAGCGCGCTCGTGTTGTCCCGTGGCTGAGCCCCGGTACTTCCCCGGCGGAATGCCCATGCCGCTGCCGGAACCGGCGACGGCGGGCTTCTGGGAGGGGTGCGCGGCGCACGAGCTGCGGATTCAGAAGTGCGCAAACTGTGGGATCCACCGGCACGTGCCGGCCCCGATCTGCAGAGCGTGTCAGTCGTTCGAATACACGTGGGACGTCTCGAAAGGAACCGGGTGCATCTTCAGCTACATCGTCGTGCACCACTCGGTGCACACCGCGACCGACGCGATCGTGCCGTACAACGTGTCGGTCATCGAGCTCGATGACTGCGGAGGCGTGCTCGTGACGAGCAATGTCGTCGACTGCTCGAACGATGACCTGTACGTCGGGATGCCGGTGAGCCTCGTCTGGGAGCAGGTCGACCCGTCGTTCTCGCTCTATCGGTTCAGCCGAATGGGTGGCTGACCCCGCGCGAGACCGTTACTCAGGCAGGGGCGTCGCCATGTACGCCAGATCGGCAGATCGGTGCGGGCGACCGGCGGAGCTCCCGTCCGACGCACACCGAGCAGGCGCGGGTGGGTTAGTCGAAGTCGTCGAAAATCAGCAATTGCTTGCCCCGCCGGCGCCACAAGGTGCCATGAAAGGGCAGCTGCGAGGGAGTGGAGGTCGCGATCGCGTCGCTGGCATGGTCGTGGAAGTTTGGCTCGATCTCCTCGCTCCACACCCGCTCACGCTCAACGTCTGCTATCCAGCGCAGCCTCGCCCGTCCGGCGTGCACACCGACACGAATATCGGGATCGCCTAACAGCCGAGCAATGGCGTCGCGTCGAAGATCCTTGTTGACCCGATACCACTCATGGCCGGCGTCATCGACAAGGGAGTCGCCGGTGATGCGGTTTGGACTGCGCCTCGACCGCGGCATCCGCACATGATGACATTCGAACGCGCACCGAATGCCCGTTCTGGATCGCGCTCGCCACACGTGGCGGTCACGACATCGCCCGAGATCGTCATTGCCATGCGTTGGCCGATAGCCACAGAGTGCCCGATCGCGTTGATGATTGTTTCCGACTTCAGAGCCGATACAGCTTGCGGGCGTTCTCGCCGTAGATCTTGTTGCGCGTCTCGGGTGCCAGCGTGGCCATCTTGGCCGCGACCGTCTGGAGCGGGTTCGGATACAGACAGGTCGGGTGCGGGAAGTCAGTCTCGAACAGGATGCTGTCCTCACCCACTGACTCGATGAGCTTGGGCAGATTGTTCTGGCCGTTCTCGAACCAGAACGTGGCGAACATGTTGCTCCCGAAGTACTCGGATGGCATCTTCCCGAGCTCGGCGAGCTCCGCCGGTGCGTTCTCCGCCATCTCGTAGTCGAGCGCTTCGAGGATGAACGGAATCCAGCCGACACCGCTCTCCACCGAGACCATCTTCAGGTTCGGATGCCGGTCGAACATCCCGGACATGATCGAGTTGATCACGACGCGCGCGTTGCCGATGAACAGCATCGTGCCCTGAATCCCGAGGGCGACGTTCAACGCTTGTGACGGCCACGGGTAGTGCTCGAACATCGACATCGCGGTGATGCTGGCTCCGATGTGGAAGTGCACCGGCAGCTGGAGATCACTGCACACCTCCCAGAACGGGTCCCAGGCGCGGTTGGCGAGATCGGGTGCGCCGAGGTCCTGGGGGTCCGACGTCATGTTCACACCGCGCCCGCCGTCGGCGGCGACGCGCTGTGCCTCCTCCACACACCGGTCGATGCTCCACGCCGGCATCACCGGGAGTGGGATGAGACGGTTGTTCGTGTCGGCCTGCACGCCGAGGTTCCGGTCGTTGTAGATCTGGAGCACCTGCATGCAGAGCGCCTCGTCCTTGCTCACGCCGAGGCCTTGGCCACCGAGGCCGAGCGAGCCGGGGAAGATGACCTGCGCGTCGATCCCGCACTCGTCGAGCACCTCGAGCCGCACTTTAGGGTCGTGGCCGCCGCGGTGCACCTGGTCGAAGTCCCACTCGCGCAGCGCTTTGTGCGCGCTCTCCTTCGAGCCGTCGCGCGCGACGACACCGCCGGCGCTGTACTCACCCGCCGGCTCGCCGTCGAAGATCCACGTCCGTTGACCGTCGATCACCTCGACACGAGGGACGCGGTCGCGGATCGACGCCGGGGCGAGCTTCAGGAACAGGTCGGGCGGCTCGCACCAGTGGGAGTCGGCATCGACGACGTACGGGGCTTCGAGCGTTGCTGTCATGTCGCGAACGGTACTGTACGCCCATGCCGGCGGCAACGGTCGATGGCGTGTCGATCTCTTACGAGGTCATCGGTGAGGGACGCCCGTGGGCGATCACACCCGGCGGCCGGTTCAGCAAGGACTATCCCGGTGTCCGGGAGCTGGCCGAGGCGCTCGCGCGCGACGGCAACCAGGTCTTGATCTGGGACCGACCGAACTGCGGCAAGTCCGACGTCTGCTTCACCGGATCGTCGGAGTCCGCGATGCAGGCGGACACGCTCGCCGCGCTGCTCACGCAGCTCGACATGACGCCAGCGGTCATCGCGGGCGGTTCGGGTGGGTCGCGGATCTCGATGCTCACGGCCGCGCGCCATAGAGAGGTCGCGTCCGGTCTCGCGCTGTGGTGGATCAGCGGAGGCGTCTATGGGCTGATGATGCTGGGCGTGCACTACTGCGGTCAGTCGCTCGTGAAGGCGTGGGAAGGTGGGATGGAGGACGTCGTCGCGCTCGAAGAGTGGGCGGAGGTCCTCGAGCGCAACCCGTCGAACCGTCAACGGTTCCTCGACCAGGACCGCGGCGAGTTCATCGCCACGATGGAACGGTGGATGCAGGCCTACTGCCCGAGCGATGAGGAGCTGGTTCCGGGACTCGCGAACGCCGACGCGTCTGCCCTCGACATCCCCGCGTTGGTGTTCCACAGCGGCGAGAGCGACGCGTACCACACGCGCGCAACGTCAGAACAGATCGCCGCGGGGCTCCCGAACGCCCGACTCGTCGAGCCGCCGTGGGGCGACCGGGAGTGGATCGAGCGCGGCGAAGCGCGAGAAGCAAGCGGTGGAAGCCTGTTCGAGCGCTGGGCCCTGCTGGTGCCTCAGCTGACGGAGTGGTCGCGGGACGTGTTCTCGTGATCCGCATCCGCTGATGGGAACTGAGCGGATCGATGGACCAACCAACCGCGGAGCACGCGCTACGCCGGCTCGAGCCGCTGGTCGGCGAGTGGAGCATCGAGGCGACTTGGCCCGACGGAAAGCCGTGGCCAGGTGGTGGGACGGTCACCTTCGAGTGGCACGCCTCGGGGGCGAATGACTTGCCAGATACGCCAGATAGTCATCGGGCATCGACTCCGACCGACGGACCAGCGATTTCGACCCCTCACTGGGCGCCGTGATCGGATCATCGAGCACCACGGCGCGTGTCCGCACCGGCGACAGGATCGTGATCAGCAAACCCTGACGCTCACCTGCGACATCCCGAGACAGCACGACGACACCTTCCGTCTCGGCCAGGAGTTGCCACGCGTCTGGCACCGTGTAGGTGAACGTTGGCTCGAACAATGCGGTGTAGTACGCACCCGGCGCGAGCGACCCCGCGGCGGCAGCTACAGGTGTCGACGCGCGTCCCTGAGCCCCTGCGGCGACCTCGAGGTCGCGGACTCCACCCAACCTCGTCCCTCGACCCTGCCCACACGCCGCGAGCGTCAAGACGAACACGACGCATAGGAAGGAACGAGACCACCGCACGGCGTGATCTTGTCAGGCCGCGTTCACCGGGTATCGACAGCGGCCTCCGCCGAGCAGAGCATTGAGAGCGCGAGACCAGATCGGACTGGCGACGCTCTCGGCCGCGGCAAGGCTCGTTGCGACCACGGCGAACATGGCAATCTCTCTCCTGCGACAGCATCGGTCCCGGCAGCGGAGGTTCAGATGATCTTCATCGTCGTCAAGCAATGGGTGCGTGCCAAGTACGCCGATGACTGGCCGTCGCTCGTTGAGGAGTTCACAGCGTCGACCCGCGCAGAGCCGGGCAACATCTCCTTTGATTGGTACCGGAGTGCCGAAGATCCCAATCTGTGGGTGCTGATCGAGGTCTTCCGTGACGCCGAGGCAGGACAGGCTCATGTCGAGTCCGCACATTTCAAGGACGCGAGCTCGATGATGCCCCGCTGGCTCGCCGCCGTTCCCGCGATCATCCACGTCGAGGTGCCCGCCGGCTTCGCGCCCGTGGGCGAAGCGTCCTCCTGAACAGAACGCCGGCCCCAGCGACCACGGTCTCGGGGCCGGTTCAGTCGAACGCAACGCACATGCCGTGCACGTCGTTCACGCCGTGAGTCCGGATCTCCGAGCGAGGACCTGAGTCGTCATGCATCTAAGGTCCAGGTTCCCGCTGCGCGCGGCGTCTGATGGGACGTCGCGTTAGATACGTCGCGCGGTGATGGCGTCGTTCGGCGCCGAGAAATCTCCGCCGGCCGTGTCGAGAATTCGATTTCTGCTCCGTCCCAGTGTGAACGCGGCCAGCGGGGCCGCCGTCACACAAGGAGAACACCATGGCCAAGTACCTGTTGCTCAAGCACTACCGAGGCGCGCCGGCGCCCGTGAAGGACATCCCGATGGACCAGTGGACGCCGGACGAGGTCGAGACGCACATCCAGTTCATGAGCGACTTCGCAACCCGGCTCGAGGGCACCGGTGAGTTCGTCGACGGGCAAGCGCTGTCGCCCGAGGGCGTCTGGGTCCGATACGACGGCGAGGGACGACCACCGGTGACCGACGGCCCGTTCGCCGAGACGAAGGACCTGATCGCCGGCTGGATGGTGATCGACGTCGACAGCCACGAGCGAGCGATCGAGCTCGCTGGCGAGCTGTCAGCAGCGCCCGGCGCCGGCGGTGAGCCGATCCACGAATGGCTGGAGGTCCGACCGTTCCTCGCTGCGCCGCTGACCGTCACCGAGTGACCGTGGACGATGTCGAGCTCCGCGAGCTCGTCCCCCAGGTCTTGAGCGTCCTCGTCCGTCGCGGTGCCGACTTCGCGACGGCCGAGGACGCGGTGCAGGAGGCGCTTATCCGGGCAGTCTCGGCGTGGGAGGAGGAGTTGCCCTCCGATCCCGAGGGCTGGCTGATCACGGTCGCCTGGCGAGCATTCGTCGACTCGGCGCGGTCGGACGCGACGCGTCGCGACCGAGAGGTCCGATTCGATACCGAGCCGCCGACCGGTGTGGTGCCGAGCGCCGACGACACGCTGCGCCTCTACTTCCTGTGCGCGCACCCCGAGATGACCCCATCATCAGCGGTGGCTCTGACCCTGCGGGCCGTGGGCGGCCTGACTACGCGTCAGATCGCGCAGGCCTACCTCGTACCGGAGAGCACCATGGCGCAGCGCATCAGTCGCGCCAAGCGCACGGTCGGGCGGTCTGGTCTCGATCGTCTTGGCAACGTGCGAACGGTGATGCGGGTGCTGTACCTCATCTTCAACGAGGGCTACTCGGGCGACGTCGACCTCGCGGCCGAGGCGATCCGCATCACCCGGCAGCTGGCGTCGTCGGTGAACGACCCCGAGGTCCACGGGCTGCTCGCCCTGATGTTGCTGCACTACGCGCGCCGGCGCAGCCGCACCCGACCAGACGGACGTATCGTGCCGCTCGCGGACCAGGACCGGAGCCTGTGGGACAACGAACTCATCGCCGAGGGAATCGCCATCGTGCAAGCCGCGCTCGCACGTGACCGGCTTGGCGAATACCAGACGCAAGCGGCGATCGCCGCGCTCCACGCCGATGCGACGCGTGTCGAGGACACCGACTGGGTCCAGATCGTGGAGTGGTACGACGAACTGCTGCAGTTCGCCGACACTCCAATCGTCCGTCTCAACCGTGCCGTCGCCGTCGGCGAAGCGGAGGGCGCTCCCGCGGGATTGGCGGCACTCGCTCAGGTCGACGAGCACATCCCGCGGCGCGATGCTGTCGCCGCATATCTCCACGAGAAGAACGGAGATTTCGAACTCGCTGCCCGCCTCTATGCCGACGCAGCCCACAACGCGCCCAACCTCGCTGAACGCGACCATCAGATGCGCCAAGCTGCGCGACTCAACCAGATGCTGCGCCACCACCAACGACCGCCGCGGTCGCAGGGACGCGGCCGGTGATCGGCGGTACTGGGCTACGGCGTTCGCATCGCCGAGCCGGATGCGCAAGTGTCGCTCCGGTGCGGCGATCCGGGCACGACGTCAACGGAACGTCTTGCGCATCCGCACCTTGTCCCGAACGCCGCAGTGGTGCCTTGACGCTTGTGGCAGCATCTGGGGCTGCCCGCGATCGACCTAGCCGGTAAGGGTCGATCCGAGTTGGAGAGGGACGCTGCCCGTTCAAGCCGGCCGGGTCCGCCGTTGGGCGGCGCAAGGCTTCTGGCGGGTATCCCCATCGCCGGCTCGCGGTCGTCCGCTACCGGCTGCTCAAGTAGCCACTACTGCTTCTGCGCAGGCCACGCCTCTGCGTGAGTACCACTACTAGCTGCACTACGACGCGATTGCGATCGGTTTGATCGACAGAAACGTACGGCACCGCTCGAGCCGGGACACTCAAGATCCACCTGCTGAACTTGAATCGTGCCCGCGCGGGGCCGACTATTGAAGTAGCGCCCGTCCACATTGCCGTTCGAAGAGATGCGCAACTCTCCGGCACCGACTCCGCCGCCGAGGTCCGCGCCGAAGAGGCAGCAGGGGAGAACCACTTAGACCGCGCCCACGCGGCCGGCGAGCAGGCAGAATTCGTTGCCCTCCGGGTCCGCGAGCACGTGCCAGGACTCGGCGCCCGTCTGGCCCACGTCGACCTTCCGCGCGCCCAGCGACAGCAGGCGCTCGAGCTCGGCGGCCTGGTCGCGGTCGGTGGCGTTCACGTCGATGTGCAGCCGCAGCTTGGCCCCCTTGGGTTCCGGGACCGGCGTGAACACGAGCGTCGGCTGCGGACCGCCGAAGCCGCCACCCGGCGGGCCGATCTCGATGTCTCCCTCCTCGCGGCCGATTTCGACGTAGCCGAGTACCGCGGACCAGAACGCGGCCTGCCTCTCGAAGTCCGCACAGTCGATGACCAGCTCGGTGATCCGGCAGCTCATGTGCCGAACCGTAATTCATCTCGATGCAACAGCGGCCTCCGCAGAGGCCGCTGAACTGCGCAAACTTGGAGCGGACGACGGGATTCGAACCCGCGACCCTCACCTTGGCATGAAACACCTTGCCTTCGGTCCCGCCAGCCGCGAGCAGCCCGACCGGATTGGTGTCCGAGCTGGAAAACACGAGGTAGAGGATGCCGTGGAGCCCTGTTGTGCGCTGCTCTCAGCTGCCGATGGTCCCGTACGTCGGTGTTCCAGCGAGGTCGTAGGTCAGCTTGCGTCCATTCAGTCCACGCATTCCGTGCGAGTAGATGGACAAATGGATGGACAAGCCCGCGCCGCGAATCGAACGTGGCATGGTTGTTCCGTCACGGTGGTCAGAACTGGTGGAGGTGCGCTGTGGGACGGAAGGCTCGGTTGGATCTGGTGCTCGATTGTGCGGAGCCGCAGCTGCTCGAAGAGTTCTGGCGTGATGCGCTCGGGTACCGCACCTATCTGTCGATGGAGTCACATGTGATCTTGGTGCCCGCGGACGACACGAACGCGTCGCCGTTGGTGCTCCAACAGGTGCCTGAACCCAAGGCCGGGAAGAATCGGATGCACATCGATCTCGTCGCCGACGACATCGAGCCCGAGGTCGATCGCCTGGTCGGCTTGGGTGCCAAGCGCGTGCACGACGGTGTGCAGAACATCGGTGAGGTTCGCTGGGTGACGTTGCTCGACCCAATAGGCAACGAGTTTTGTGTGTGTACCGGCGTCGAGTGGTGACCGACTTGTAGCTCGCGGTCTGTGGAGGTGGTGATGGGCTTCTACCGGAACCAGGTGCTCCCGAGGATCCAGAACAAGGTCATGGACACCAAGGTCACGCGTGCCACCCGCGCACGCGTGTGCGAGGGCCTTCATGGGGAGGTCGTGGAGATCGGGTTCGGCACTGGCCTCAACGCGAGCTACTACCCGCCCGAGGTGTCGAAGGTGCTCGCGGTGGAACCGTCGACGGTCTGCATGCACATCGCCGAGCCTCGGATCGCGGAGACGCCAGCGCAGGTGGAGCTCGCGGGACTCGCGGGCGAGCGTCTCGACTTGCCCTCCGAGGAGTTCGACGCGGTCCTCTCGACCTGGACGCTGTGCACGATTCCTGACTTGGATGCCGCGCTCGCCGAGGTTCGGCGCGTCCTCAAGCCGGGCGGGACGTTCCATTTCGTCGAGCACGGGCATTCGCCCGACGCGAGCGTCGCGCGATGGCAACGCCGATTCGAGCCGTTCAGCAAGCGGATCTTCGGTGGCTGTCATCTCACCCGAAAGATGGACGAGCGCATCGAGCACGCCGGCTTCGGGGTCGCGTCGCTCGACACCTACTACGCCAAGGGTGATCCCAAGCCCTTCGGGTATACGTTCGAAGGACGAGCGCGCAAGAGCTGACTGATTGTCGGCCGGCCG
>JBBECS010000045.1:65338-70103 GCA_040881685.1 Acidimicrobiia bacterium
TCCGCGCCGAGCCTCGCCGCGGGCAATGCCGTGGTCCCGTCGCCGCAACCGAGGTCCAGGACTTTGAGCCCGTCGGCGATTCCCAACTGTTTGACGAGCGCCTCGCCGCTGTCTCGCATGCTCTCGGCGATGCGTGTGAAGTCACCCTTCTCCCAGAGCGTCTGGTTCGGATTCATCGACTTGGTCCTTTCGTCGTAGCTACTTGGACGTGTTCACGCATGCGACCAGCGACGACCAGGCCGGACGCCGCGGTGAGCGCGGCGACTACGAAGATGGCGGCTTGGTCGTCGATCGCGTCGGCGATGACGCCGACGAGGATGCCGCCGACCGCGTACCCGAGGTCGCGCCAGAGGCGGTAGACGCCGACGGCTGACGCCCGCCACGCCGGATGGGCGCGGTCGCCGATCGCGGCGATGAGCGTCGGGTACACAAGGGCGGTGCCGAGTCCCATCGCGAGCGCGCACGTGATCCAGGCGCCGTATCCGTCGAAGACGGCGAGCCCGGCGATGCCGAGGGCTTGGAGCCAGAGCCCGCCGACGATGAGCGGCTTGCGGCCGACGTGGTCGGACCACGCGCCCGTGCCGAGCTGGGCCAGGCCCCACGATGCGGGATAGATGGCGACGACGACGCCGATGCGCGCGACTGAGAGTCCCTGCGCGGCCAGGAAGAGAGGAACGAGACCCCACACCAGGGCGTCGTTGAGGTTGTTGACCAGCCCGGCCTGGCACACCGCGGACAGCGACCGGTCACGCACGGTGGTGATCGCAAACGTCTCCCGGAACGACTGCCCGGCAGAGTGATGCTCGTGGTGCTGGCGCGCCTCGACGCGGGCGTGATCGTGCGTCTCGCGCACCATGACTAGGGAGAGCGCAAGACCGATGACCGCGATACCGAGGCCCATGACGAACGGCCACGGTCGCGGCCCATACGAGGCAGCGATCGCGCCGGTGACCGCGGCGGCGATCGCGACCGCGCCGTAGCCGGCCGCCTCGTTGAGGCCGAGGGCAAGGCCCCGGCGGGCCGGTCCGGCAAGGTCGATCTTCATGTTGACCGTGGTCGACCAGGCGAGACCCTGGTTGAGTCCGAGAAACACGTTCGCTGCGACGACCCAGGCCCACGACGGGGCCCAGATGATCATCGGCGCGACCGGCAAGGCGGCGACCCAGCCGACGACGAGCACACGCTTTCGGCCGTACCGATCGGCGAGGTGACCGGCGGCCAGGTTGGCCAGGGCTTTGGTGATCCCGAACGCGACCAGGAACGCCAACGCGGCCGACGCGGAGGCGACGCCGAAGTCCTCCTTGGCCAGCAGCGGCAGCACGGTGCGCTCGGTGCCGACCATGGCGCCGACGAACGCGTTGACCAGCACCAGCAGGCTGAATTGGCGCCAGTTGGCGCCGAGCCCGAGCCGCGGGGTAGCTGCCTCGGCGCGCGTGGTAGTGGTCATCGCTCGACGGGAAGACCGGCGGCGATCCACGCCTCGGTCCCGCCGACGAGATTCGCGGCCCGCACGCCGCGTTGCTCGAGCATGCTGATCGCGGTGGCCGAGCGCTCCCCGTGACCACAGAACGCGATGACTTCTGGTCCGCTCGGTGTGGCGCCGGCGATGAGCGCGCCGAGCTCGACGTGCTCCGCGCCGTGGATGCGCAGTGTCTCTACTTCGTTGTCTTGGCGGACGTCGAGCAGTACCGCGCCGCCGGAGACGCGGGCGTGGGCCCGCGGTGCGTCGAGCTCGTCGACCGATGCGATCGGCAGCCCGGCGTCGCGCCACGCGTCGATGCCGCCCGCCAGGAACGCGACGTCGTCGTAACCGATGCGACGAGCGAGGCGCATCGCCTCGCCGCGGTCGTGATCATCGACGATGAGGATGACCGGCGCGCCGAACGGCACGATCCACCCCAGCCACGACGCGAACGCGGGACGCAGCTCGTTGGAGATCGCGCCGACCGGGTGCGCCAGGGCCCAGTCATGGATCGGGCGCGCGTCGATGAGCCACGCGCCGTCGCGGACCCGGTTGGCGGCCTCGTCGGGGGTGAGCAACTCGGGAGCGGGCAGCATCCTCACCAGCGGTGCGCCGGCCTCGTTCACGGCCTGGAGATACCGGTAGTAGGTGGGGTACGTGCCGAAGCCGGCGACGAGCGCGTCGACGAACTTGTCTTCGTCTTCGATCGCGAGCAGCGGGTTGGTGACGCGTTCGCTGCCGATCGTCGCGTCGGTGATCTGGGTCGCGGCGGCGAGGCAGAACGATCCCGCGCCGTGCGTCGGGTACAGCGCAGTCTCGTCAGGCAGCGACGCCAGCCGCCGGAGGCTCCGGAACTGCGCGTGCGCCAATTCGTCGGTGTGCGCCGGTCCCAAAAGATCGGTGCGGGCGGCGCCACCCAGGATGAGCGACCCGCCACTGAACACCGCGACCGGCACGCCGTTTCGCTCGAGGACGTAGGCGAGATGCTCGGGTGTGTGACCCGGCGTGGCTAGCGCGTGAATGGTGACATCCCCGACCGTCACGCGTCCGTCGTCGGCCACGGCCCGGTGGGGCCACTTCGTTGACGCGCCATCGGGCACGATCGCGTCGGCGCCGTGCGCGGCGAGCTCGAGTGCGCCACTCACGTAGTCCGCGTGGACGTGGGTGTCGAGGGCCGCGACGATCTCGACACCCAGCTGCTTGGCCAGCGCGAGGTGCGCGTCGATGTCGCGCGGCGGATCGATCGCGATCGCCTGCCCAAGACCGATCTCAACCAGATAAGACGTATTGGCGAGCGCGTCGTCGTGCAGCGAGTGCACCCGTCCGGTCAACGCGCCTCCGCGGGTGCGGTCAACGCCCGCTCTACGGCTCGCACGGACTCGCGAACCTCTTTGCGGAGCTGACGGTGACGCACGCGGGCCAAGAGCGCGCGACGGGCGAAGGTCTTGGGGTGCAGCTCCCAGGTCACTGTCACGGTCGCGGCGTGGGATCCTGCGTCCTGCACGGTCCAGGTCCACAGGCCGTAGGACGGGTTGCCGTCATCGGTCTGGGACCGATAGCAGAAGCGCAGTGCCCCGCGGTCGTGCTCGATGACGCGCGACCGGCTGTTCCAGGTGTTGCCCATCGCCCGCATCTCGACCACCCACTCGGCGTCGCGGGCCATCTCCGCGGGCCGCTCGACGAGCGTTGGATCAGCGCGTTCCATTCCGGGAGTCGATCGATGTCGCTCAACAAGGCGAAGACCTTCGCCGGGGGTGCGTCGATGGTCTCGGTGATCGAGCCACGGAGTTTCATGGTCACCGTCCTTCGGGGGGCGGGTGTGGTCAGTCGGGGTTGCGGGCCAGGAACGAGTAGCCGTACACCTCATAGGCGCGGGCCTTGTCCTCGCCCTCAGCTCCACCGAAGGTGTCGACCTTCCCGCCGATCTGGACGTCGAAGAAGCCGGCCTCTTCGAGCATCTGCTGCCAGCCTGCGCACGGCAGGCCACCGGCAATTCAGCCAGTCCACAGATCGATGTCGCGCAGCGCCTCGGGCGGCACTGGTCGACCATTGGCGATGTCGGCGAACTGCAGATGCCCACCGGGTCGCAGCACCCGACGAACCTCGGCGAACACGGCACGCTTGTCGGGACACAGATTGAACACGCCGTTGGAGATGACCACGTCGGCCCCGTCGTCCTCGATCGGCATCGACTCCAGGAAGCCGTCGCGGAACTCCACGTGCGCGAGCCCGAGCGCGTCGGCGGTGGCACGGGACTTCTCCAGCATCTCGGGTGTCATGTCGATGCCGACCACTCGACCGTCGGGTCCGACGAAGCGCGCAGCGACGAAGGAGTCAAAGCCGGCGCCCGACCCCGCGTCGACGACTCGCTCGCCTCGCTCGGGCGTCCGGAGCGCGAACGGATTGGCCACACCGGCGAAGGACTCGACCGCGCGATCGGGCAGCGCGTCGACGATCGCCGGGTCATAGCCACAGCGCGCCGCCGCCGCCCGGCCCGTGTGGAAGTGATAGGTGGCATTCGGTGCCACCGCCACCGCGCGGTATTTGTCCTGCACCTGTTCGCGCAGGGTGTCGGTGTCGACCGGCGTGCTCTGGCTCATGGCGTGCTCCCATCCCCGACCGCGACCGGCAAGCCGGCGCGTCGCCACTCCGGAAATCCGTCCTCGAGTCGCCGCGCCGAGACGTCGGCGGCGCGCAAGGCGCGCACGGCTTCGTCGGCGTACACGCAGTATGGGCCGCGGCAGTACGCGACGACTTCCACGTCCTTCGGGAGGCGGCTCAGTTCGCGCTTGAGCTCGGCGATGGGCACCGAGCGCGCGCCGGCCACGTGTCCCGCGACGTACTCGGCCACCGGCCGCACGTCGAGCACCAGCACCGCCCCGTCGTGCACCCGGCGCGCCAGCTCGGTGCGACTGACGGGTTCCAAGTCGTCGTCACCGCCGAGGTAGGCGCGCGCGAGCTCCTGGATCCCGGCCACGTGTTGGGCGGCGACGTCTCGGATCGCGCTCCAGAGCTGCGCGACTTGCTCGCTGGCCAGCCGATACAGCACCCGGGTGCCGTCGCGGCGGCTCTCCAACAGCCCGGCGCGGGCGAGCGTCCGCAGGTGGTGCGAGGTGTTGGCCACGCTCTGGTCGAGCTCGGCCGCGATGTCGTCGACCGATCGCTCCCCTTGCGCGAGCAGGTCGACGATCTCGGCCCGACGTCCGCTGGCCAGCGCCTTGGCCACCCCCGCCTGGGCCTCGAACAGTGCGTCTTTGGCGCCCCGCGATCCCACGGGTCTGGACGCTACGGAGTCACCCCGCC